>JAJNBN010000420.1 GCA_021156225.1 Verrucomicrobiota bacterium
CTCCTCCCCCACCCACTGCGGCGTGATCAGCTTGGGAAACTCACGATGCACATAAAACGGATCATTCTCGTCCAGATACGTCAACCGGTTCGCCGACGTCTCCGCCGCCGAAACCATCATCCCGCCAGCCACCAAAGCCAGCCACCCCATCAAAAGTCTGCTCTTAAAACCAGGGTTCATCGCGGAAAACATTACCCGAACCCCGCCCCCAAACCAGCCCGATTTCTTCAAGTCGCCCATATCGTTCATCACTATACTTTCGTTATTCGTTGGCTCACCGGTGCAACCGGTTTTCCACCATCCACTATCCACCATTTTCCATCTACTTCCGTTCTTCATACGCCTCCAATCTGCCAGAAACTCCCATGCTCCGTTAGAACTTCCATGCGCTATATGCGCTATATGGAGACAAAATTCATTCTTTCTCATGCCTCCGCCCTGCCACATCCTGTTTTCACCGCGTTATCCTTAGTCTCGCTATTCCTCACTATTCTCGGACAAAATTTCATTTCCATTCCCCGCATCCTGCCAGCTTTCCCCTCATTCACCTAACCTTCCATCTTACTACATCCACACAAAATGAAGTGTTTCATTGCCGCCAGCGCGCCGCCGATTTCCTGAAAGTGTTAGAAGCGGTTTCATAAATAGAAAGGGGTCGCGCTCCATGGAGACAAAATCACCGTTTGCTTGCCTCATCGGCAAGAAACATGAACAGCCATACCCCCTTCCATCGACCGCAGCCAAAAAAACAAAACTTTACCAATCCGGCATCCGCTTCATCCCCTTCACTGGATGCTTGGTATACACCACATCCTTCGCCTCACTCTTCCGGTTCCATTCCTCACGCACCAACCGGATCTGGTCGCCTTGGATTTCCCCTTTGAGCGTCCAGTATGTCCACCGAAAATCCACCGGTTGCGGGGCAAAGAACTCCATCACCACCTTGCCATCCTTCACCTGATAGTAACCGAGCTTGCCACTATCAAACTGGTCGGCTTCGTCGCTCATGGGCCTGTTTCCCACAAATCGCCTTATCACTTTTCCATCGGGCCAAAACCTTAAGTAAGTGTGATCTAAATGATACACGGCTTCGAAGTCGATGCCCGCACTGGTGGCTACTACTTCGGGCTGCACCGTGAATTCGGGTCGGGCAGGAAGATAACGTCCTTCCGGCAACTTCTTTAACGTCCCCGTTCTGGAGATCAATTGATACGAAGCCACACACCCTGTGCCCGTGAGCACCAGGAAAACGACCATGGCGTATTTCCAAAAACTCCTCATTGAGATGAGTGCAGGATTATCAAAACAGTGCGTTTGAGCGAGATTTTTCTCCACCCGCAACGATCCCCTGTTCCCCACCATCGTGTCCATGGCCATCGGTGCTGCGATTCATCGCTCCAGCCAGCGTGCTGCTGAACGGACCGGCTCCGCTTCCCTGCTCCGTTACGGCATGGCTCTGCGCATTCTCAGCGCGGTTTTCCTGCTTCTGATGTCCTGTGGTTTGCTCTTCGCCGAGTATGATCCCAAGAACAAGCCGGAAGATAACGGCATGCTCATGGCCTGTGGCATCCTGACTGCCGTGGCCCTCTTTTTCTTCATCGAAATGTTCTTTGTGCGGATCGAGTTTGATGAAACGCGTATCAAGACTCATACCCCTTGGCGCAGTTCCCGCGAGGTGCCCTGGTCAGACATTCTCACCTTCCAGCATGATCAGGCCCATTGCTGGTATATCATCAAAACCCGCACCCACGGCACTCTGCGGATCTCCACCCTGCTCTCCGGCATCAACGACTTCGCTGCGAGATTGCGCCACTACGCCACCGTCTTTAACTATCAGGAACTGAAAGGCAAATGAACCTCTCCGGCTACTCCACTGCCCTCTTCTCTACTTGGTTCTTCCTGGAGGAACTCGGCATCCTCTTTGATGCCGGTGATGGCGTGACTTCCTGCCTCACCCAGAAATCGCGCAAGATCAAACACGTCTTTATCACTCACGCCGATCGCGATCACCTCACCGGCCTGCTGCAGCTTAATCAATTGAACGCCCGCGAAGGATTTCCCAAGATCTACTACCCGGAAGATTGCGGTTCCTTCCCCGCTTTGCGCGATTTCTCGACCAGCTTTGATCCCCATGTGAAAGGTGCCGAATGGATTCCTCTCAAGGCAGCCACCGTCATTGATCTGGGCCACGGCATCCAAGTTCGCACCATGGCTAATGACCACGTCGAAACACCCACACCCAAAACCAAAAGCCTGAGCTACATTGTCGAAGAGAGGAAAAAGAAATTGAAGCCGGAGTATCAAGGTCTGCCCGGACCCGAGATGGCCCGCCTCAGCAAAGAACTGGGAGCCGACGCCCTCTCCGACATCGTGATCCGAAAAGTATTCGGCTACTCCGGTGACACGCCCGTGAACGACGACAAGCGTTGGTGGGGCGTGGAAATACTGCTGCACGAAGCCACCTTCCTGAAAAAAGCGGACATCACCCCGAAAGGCAACCGGCACAGCTCTCTTGAAGAAGTCATAGCCATGGCCGCTCCGTTACCTTTAAAAGCCCTGGTGCTCTCCCATTTCTCCGCCCGCTACTCGCCTGAAGAGATCACCGCCGCTCTCGTCGCTGAATGTCAAAAACATCAGATCAAGTTTCCCATCCACACCGTGCTGCCGGGTGTTTTCTGCAAAGACATCTTGTCCGGCCGAGCCCACGGCCCCTGAAGTTGCCCCGGCAACTTGCTCCCCGCCTAAACTGCATCTAAGTTGTTCCATGGCAGACTTGGATTTTCCATTCCCGCTCAAAGCGGTTGCCGGCGATCTCGCTGAAGGTATGCTGGTGAAGATGCGCGGGGACCTTCAGTCCAAGTGCCAGATCCCCGTCATCGTCGGCGATGCCGAGAGCGTGGCCAACCTCAAAGAATGCTGGGACCACAACGTCCTGAACTTCGATGAAGCCGCTCGTGAAACCGCCACCATCATCCCCGAAGACTGGCTTCAAGAACAAGTCGATCATGACCCGGAAGCCTATGAAGGGCTTTCTGATATCACCATTTTTAAGGAATCAGCCGACCCCATGATGCGTTTGGCCGTCGGCTTTGCTGGCAATGGCAAACCGCTTCCGGAGGTATTCATCGCCCAGTTGCCCGGACCGGAATACTGGGCCTTGCCCCTGCATCTCCGTTTCGGTTCTTGGAACGCCTGCCCTGATCCAGTGGTCCACGCCGCCATGGCCCGCTATTGGGAGGGTCGTTACGGCGCCCGCCTCGCCGCGATCACCGCCGACACCATCGAGTTCACCGTGGATCACCCGCCCGAGTCAGACGAGGCCTGTGCCCAACTGGCTCGTGAACAATACATCTACTGCCAGGACATAGTGGACCAAGGCGTCGGTTCGGTAGCCACCCTCGCCCAAGCCCTCAAAGGATCCCGCACCTGGTTCTTCTGGTGGGATTGAATGAGTGTTCCGTAATCGTCGTCATCGTCCTCGTTCTCGACCTCTGATTCTTTCTCCTGACTTTCCTCATCGATTATCTCGCAGCACCACCTTCGTTCCCTCGACTAACGAATCCACCCGCGCCTTCAAAGGAAAATCTGAGGCCGCCTCCAATGTGTAAGAAAGCCTTGTCTTATACTGGAGCAAATAAAAAGCCTCCGGCCATTGCGGACGCGAATTCGGATCCACACTCGGACGGATAATACCGCCACTCGCAGGACGCCCCTCAATCTCCGCCGAAAGATCAATCGGACACACCTTGCTCACCGCTTCAATCATCGACTCTGCATACGAGACCTGCCCATCCGGGTTCAGCTCATACACATAGAAGCCGTGACTTTCCCAATCTTCGTGAAAACACAACGCGACATCGAATTTCGGCTGTTTTTCCAGCCACGCAATGTGCGCGATGATCTCGGCTTCTTTCGAACCGTGATACTCGCGATTCAAATCCACCTTGTTGCGATTCTCGCGCGTGTTCTTGGGAAAGCCGGTGGGATTAAGGCACGGCAACAGCCAGACTTCGGCATCTGCAGGCCACTCATTCGCTTCCAGCAACCGTAATGCGGCCAACGGTCCAGCCGGTTCATCGCCATGCATGCCCGCAGAGATGTAGATACGGCGTTGAGGATTTGAAACAGGACGATGAAACACCCACAGACAAATGTCGTCCGCGCAAAGGATCTGTTCCGGCACCCAACCGAATTTCTTCACCGCGCCCAGACAGCAGTCCAGCACCTTGGCGATATCAATCACTTCGCCAAGGTACGCACCTTTGTTCAGCAACAACCGTTGAATGGGCGTTTCACTCATCGCCTGCGGAATGAAGCCCATGAAAGGCCATCATGCAAGCGGAAGATTTGGCAGAAAGAGTCGGACCTACTTCGCGCAGGCGATTTCTGGTGCGTGCGAATGATCATGATGTTCATGGTCATCGCAGCCGCCCTCTTTCGCTCCCTTGCAGCCCAACGGATGCTTGTCGCCCTTGAACGGCGGACGCATCGAGAGGCCGAGCAATTCCAGCATCGCCTTGTCCTGATCGTAATCGGGCGAAGGCACCGCGGAAGTCAGCATGCTCTTGGTTTCCGAAGAGAAGATCGAATTGGCACCCGCGAGGAAACAGAAGGCCTGCTCAGACACCGACAGTTTCGCTCGACCAGCGGAGAGACGCACCATGCTGCGCGGCATCAAAATGCGCGCCGTGGCGATCATCCGCAGCGCTTCCGTGAACGGCACATCAGGCGCATCGGCCATCGGCGTACCGGGGACTTTGGAGAGAATGTTCACCGGCACGGACTCCGGATGCGGCTCCATGCTCGACAGTGTGTGGAGCAGATCAACGCGATCGGCGATCGTCTCGCCCAGACCGAGAATGCCGCCCGTGCACAACGTGACGCTCGTCTTGCGCACGTTCTCCAACGTGTTCAAGCGATCTTCGTACGTGCGCGTGGTGATGACGGATTTGTAGTGCGAGGCCGAGGTATCGAGATTGTGATTGTAAGCGTAGAGGCCGGCTTCTTCGAGGCGCTTGGCTTGGGATTCATTCAGCATGCCCAAGGTGCAGCATACTTCCACGCCCATGTCGGTGACTTCACGCACCATCTCCAAAACTTTATCGAACTGCTCATTGTCCTTCGCGGAACGCCAGGCGGCGCCCATGCACACGCGGCTAACACCGCTTTCCTTCGCGCGCTTGGCGATATCGACAACAGCACACTTGTCCATCAAGTCCTGACGTTCGATGCCGGTCTGGTAACGCGAAGACTGCGAGCAATAGGAACAATCTTCCGGGCACGCCCCCGTTTTGATGGAGATCAATTTGCAGACCTGCACTTCGCTCGGGTCCGGCTGTTCGCGATGCACGGCAGCGGCG
>JAJNBN010000421.1 GCA_021156225.1 Verrucomicrobiota bacterium
GGCTGAATCTCTTCGGCCAGGGCATCGTGGCTTCGGCAGATAATTTTGGCACGACGGGTCAGAAGCCATCGAACCAAGCGCTGCTGGATCACCTTGCGATCTCCTTCGTGGAGAACGGCTGGTCCGTGAAGCAGCTCGTGAAACAAGTGGTGATGAGCCACACGTATCAGCTCAGCTCGGAATATTCCTCGCACAATTACAGCATCGATCCGGACAACACCGCGCACTGGCGCATGAGCAAGCGGCGCATGGATGCGGAGGCCTTGCGGGATTCCATGCTCGCCACGGCGGGTGTGCTGGATCTCAAGCCGTATCGCGGCTCCTTGGTGGCGAACTCCGAAGGGCCTACGCAGCAGATGCTGCGCTTCGGTGGTTTTCAGCGGGATAATAATTCGCGCTCGGTATATCTGCCGATTGTGCGGGACATGGTGCCGGAATCGCTCTCGGTCTTTGATTTCGCCGAGCCGAGCCTGGTGACGGGCGATCGGGAAGAGACGACGGTGCCTTCGCAGGCGCTTTACATGATGAACAGCGCGACGGTGCACAAGCTGGCGCAGTCGATGGCCGATCGCCTGTATGCGAGCGGGGCGAAGGGTTCTGAGCTGGGCCAAAAGGGATTTGAACTCGCTTTCAGCCGTCGGGCGACGGACCAGGAGCTCGCGGCCATCGGCAATTTTTTCGAGAAGTTCTACGCTGCGGAGGCGAAGAATTTCACTGACCGCGACCAGTTGCGCTGGGCGGCGTTGACGGCTTATTGCCAGGCGCTGCTGGGCAGCGCGGAATTTCGCATCGTGAACTGAGGAGACATCATGAACACCAACACTGCTGCCAATCCGGGCTGGAACTTCTCGCGCCGCGCGATGCTGAAAGGCCTGTGGTCGGGCTTCGGCTACCTGGCTTTCGCCGGTCTCGCCGCCAAAGCTGCGGATGCCGCGATGAAAGCGGGTCCGCTGGATCCGAAGCAGCCGCATTTCAAGCCCACGGCCAAGCACGTGATCTTCCTGTGCATGAGCGGCGGCCCCTCGCACGTGGACACGTTCGATTACAAGCCGTACTTGCAACAGAACGATGGCAAATCCGTGAAAGCCCCCGGGCGCGGTGGACAGGCGAAGCTGCTGGCTTCGCCCTGGAAATTCTCGCAGCACGGCAAGAGCGGGTTGTGGATCTCCGAGCTGTTCCCGGAAGTGGCGAAGCACGCGGATGACCTGTGCCTCATCCGCTCGATGCAGACGGATCTGCCCGCGCATCCGCAGGCTTATATGCAGATGCATACGGGAAGCTTTCAATTTGTGCGGCCTTCGCTCGGTGCGTGGACGCTCTATGGCCTGGGCACGGAGAATGAGAACCTTCCCGGTTTCATCACCTTGAATCCGCCTTTGAACAATGGCGGGGCGCAGAATTATGGCAGTTCGTTTTTACCTGCCATGTATCAGGGCACGCGTATCGGGGCGGAAGGGCCGCGCATCGGTGCGCAACGCAGCGGGCTGGATATGGAAGGAAAGGTCGCGAACATCGCGAACGGCAACCTCTCGAGCGGCGGACAGCGGGCGCAGTTGGATTTCATCCAGTCATTGAATCGCGAACGGCTGGCCAAGGATCAGGTGAACCCGCAGGTGGAAGGTGTCATTGAATCGTATGAACTCGCCTTCCGCATGCAGAGCGAGGTGCCGCGCGTGATGGACTTGAGCAAGGAAACTGAGGCGACGAAGGCGATGTATGGCATCGGCGATGGTGATACGGATCGTTTCGGCAAACAATGCCTGCTGGCGCGGCGCATGGTGGAGGCGGGGGTGCGCTTCGTGGAGGTCGGCTCGGGCGGCTGGGATCAGCATCGCGATCTGAAGAATGATCATGCGCAGAATGCAGGCTCGGTGGACAAGCCGATCGCGGGCTTGCTCGCGGACTTGAAGCAGCGCGGGTTGTTAAAAGATACGCTGGTGATCTGGGGTGGTGAGTTTGGGCGCACGCCGTTCGCGCAGAACAACGACGGGCGCGATCATAACAACAAGGGTTTCACGGTCTGGATGGCGGGTGGCGGCACGAAGGCAGGATTTTCTTATGGGCAGACGGATGAGTACGGGGCGGAAGCGGTGGAGAACAAGGTGCATATCCACGACTTCCACGCGACGATCCTGCACATGCTGGGGCTGGATCACGAGAAGCTGACGTACCGTTATGCGGGTCGGGATTTCCGGCTGACGGATGTGAAGGGGGAAGTGGTGAAGGGGATACTGACTTGATGTGTATGCGCCCCGAATGGGGCGGCACGATAGGAGCCACGGGTGACGCTCAGGAACCCGTGGGAAATGGTTGAAACAAAATCGCCCCGGTTGGGCGAACGAAATCTCTTCTGGCGCAAATTTCCGTCCGCTCCTTGGGAGCGGGAGAATGTGGCGCCTTATCCCACGAGTTCTCTTCGGTCACTCGTGGCTACTCACGTCAGCTCCTCCGGAGCTGAAGGCATGGCTACGGTTTGGCAGGCTGGAATTCGTCGGCGGATTCTTTGGCTTTGAAGCGGATGGGGGAGAAGAGCTTCCGGCCTTCCACTTTCAGGGAACCGGCTTGATTGTACCACGCGCCGTAGGGTGAACGGGCGCGGTTCAGTTCCAGGTCGAAGATATCGAGCGCGCCGATGAAGCCGCCGAGGAGTTTCACGCGCTCGGAGAGATGCAGATCGGCCCGAGCCACTTCGAAGTCTTCGCAATCCACCCACACCAGGCCGGAGAGCTTGTTCAGCACGCGATCCTGCATCTTGTCGATGGGCAGATCGTCACTGCGGGGGGCGAATGAGAGCACATAGGAATCACGGCCGTTCAGTTCTTCACGGCCTTTGAAGCGGAAGTTGTAGCGGCTGATGAGCTCTTTGGACACGAGCACCTCATACTCAGGCGTGTCTTTCTTTTCATCGAAGCGTTGGGCGCGTTTCTTGTCGCGTTCCTCTTCGTCCTTGAGCGCCTTGCCGGTGAGCTGCTTGCCATTCACCAGCAGGAGCTTGGCGCGGGGCATGCCACCGATGAGTTTCACATCGTAGAACTTCTCTTTGCGCTCTTTCACGCTACCTTTGCCGTCCAGCTCCTCGATGACGGTGGTCTGCTTGTAGTTATAGACGGTCTGGCGCTGGGTGGAGACGGATTGGTAACGGGCGACGACGTTGCTGAGGATGGTATCGAGGGGCGGATGCGCGAGATTCGTCTTGGTCTGGGCACAGAGGGGCATCGCCGCCAAGAGGAGGCAGCAGGTCAGGCAGAGTTGCAAAAAAGCACGCATAGGTTCCAAACGCCGGACACGTATAGCATAAATCCGAAAGGGCGTCATGAAAAGAAGAGGAGGAAAGGATGCTGAGGGTGGTTGGTGTTGAGGGTTGAGTGGAGGAAGCTTGCGGGGGGTGGGGGTTTGCGTAGTATTTGCGCTCAGCCAATATGAGTGAGGGCACATTTACCTACGCTGACGTTCTCATAAAAAGACTCTCGCCAATCCCCACTTTTCAAATGAGTAAACCCGGCCAAAAAACTGCGATGATCAGTAGCACGTCGATTGACCTGCCTAAGCATCGTCAAGAAGTTATCAATGCATGCCTTCGTCAGGGCATCTTTCCTATTGGCATGGAACATCTTCCTGCACGTGATGCTGACGCAATCCGAGTGTCGTTGGAGATGGTGGACAAGTCGGACATTTACATCGGCATCTTCGCGTGGCGTTACGGTCACAGACCCAAAGGCCACGACATTTCGATCACCGAGATGGAATTCAATCGCGCGGTCGAGCGAAAGATTCCGATGCTCGTTTTTCTCATCCACAGAGAACACCCGCTTACCATCGAGATGGTCGAGGCGGACAAGGACGCGCAAAAGAAACTTGCCGAATTGAAGGACCGCGCCAGCGAAGGACGCGGACGCCGCCAATTCAAATCACTGGACGATTTGCGCGGCGAAGTCATCCACGCTCTCTCCGATCTGCAGAAGCGCGAGCAGGAAAGTTCTTCGGAGAAAGCCGTTCCCGAATTCCATCCGCCCAACCTCATTCCCAAAACGCCCGAACCCTACATCGCCCATCCCTATTCGCTGCTCCAGACTAAGGGCGTGGTCGGACGCCAGGCTGAGTTGAATCTCCTCACCGATTGGGTCACGACGAACAAGCAGGTAAC
>JAJNBN010000422.1 GCA_021156225.1 Verrucomicrobiota bacterium
CGGAGGCGCGCTCGCCGCTCCAGCCGTATTGACGCACCGTGATGCCCAGCTCCGGGGTGCAGACGGTGAGATACGTCTCCATCATGCGGGAATACATCTTCTGCTCGGTGATGGAGTCACCGATGATGGCGAGCTTGTCGCCCTTCTTCAGTTGCACGGTGGTCGGCGCAGGAGGAGCCTGGAGGGCCTTGAATTTCTCGAATTCAGGCGCGTTCGGCTTGACCTCGTACGATTGGGCAAAAGTCAGGGAAGCCGTGGTAAGCGCCAGGGCGCAGACGAAATTGCGGAGCAAATGGGAGCGTGTGTTCACGGGGAGATAATCGGCAGGGGTGGTTTATGGAGTCAAGCCAGCGTGCAACTACGCTTTGGCCAGCTTCTTGGCCACCAAACTGTTCAGGCTTTCGCCGGAAGCCATGGCCTTCAGCACCAGCCGCTCATGTAATTCCGGGGCCACACGCACCATGAACTTGCCGCTGAAATCCTTGGATTGTTGGCTTTGGGCAAAGGCGTCCCCTCTTTCTGCAAAATCTCCACCCATTCCTCAGCCACTTCGCACAACTCGCGATAGGCAACGACCGATGAAGCACTTGTCCTCCTGGCTCCATTCGACGAACTTGGGGTAACCCGCCGCCAATCTTTTGATTTCAGCCTTCGTCATGCTATTCCTTTACCTGCAACTGTCACTGAATTGACTCTACTCTAGATTATCGCATGGCGAAAAGGAACACGATTTAACCCTTTTAACGCCTTTAACGAATCACCTATACTCGGGCCACAGATGTATCTGCGCTTTGCCAAACGCCTGCTGGTCGAGACCGATAAACGGCTGCTCCTGAAGCTCGCCTACAATTTCGGCTGGCGCGGCATGCGCTCCGTGCAGCTCTTCAAGCAGCGCATGAAGCAGGGGGAATACTTCCCGCCCTTCCTCTACATCTCCGTGCTGAATAGCTGCAATCTCCGCTGCCAGGGCTGCTGGGTGGACGTCGCCGCGAAGCAGGAGAAAATTCCGGCGGAAGACCTGCACCGGCTCATCCGCGAAGCCAGTGCCGCGGGCAACAGCTTCTTCGGCATCCTTGGCGGTGAGCCCTTCATGTACAAGGGCCTGCTCGATATCCTCGCCGAGCACAAGGACTGTTACTTCCAGATCTTCACGAACGGCCAGCTCATCACCGATGAACTCGCCAAGCAGATGCGGCAGATGGGGAATGTGACGCCGCTGGTGAGCATAGAGGGCAACGAGATCATCAGCGATGAACGGCGCGGTAAAGATCACGTCTTCACCCGTTCGATGGCCGGTTTACAACGCTGCCTCGATAACAAGCTCATGACGGGCGTCTCGACGAGCTTGTGCCAGACGAATTTCAAAGACCTCCTGCGTGAGGAATGGTTGGACCGCCTCATCGAGATGGGCGTGATGTATGCGTGGTATCACACGTATCGACCGGTGGGACCGAATCCGAACACGCAGCTCTGCCTCACGCCGGAGCAACAAGTGCAGATCCGCCAGTTCGTGGTGGAGATGCGCGTGAAGAAACCCATCGTGCTGGTGGATGCCTACTATCAATACGATGGCCAGGCGCTCTGCCCCGCGGCCACGGGCATCAGCCATCACATCAGCCCATGGGGCGGCATCGAGCCGTGCCCGATCATCCAGTTCGCCAAAGAGAACATCCGCGACAAACGGAACATCAAAGATGTCTTCGTGCAGTCAGATTACCTGCGCGACTTCCGCAACCTCGCCTCCCAGACCACGCGCGGCTGCATCGTGCTGGAACGTCCCGACCTCGTAAAATCCTTCGTGGAAAAGCACAAAGCCCCTGACGGCACCGCGCGCCAGACCTCACTGGCCGAACTCGCCGCCATGCAACCACGCCCCTCGCAATACCGTCCGGGCACGGAAGTGCCGGAGAAGAGCTGGGCGTACAAATTCGCGAAGAAGCATTTCTTCCATGATTTCGGGGCGTATAAGAATTTGAAGGGTTAAAGGCGGTTAGAAAAGCGCCCGTTATTATCTGTCTCTTCATGTCCAAAACATCTGATGCCCTGATTTCTGCTGCAGCGGATTTGCGTGACGCAGTCAATCGCCTGTCTTTCGCAGCCCCCATCTCGCATGTCTACAATCCACTCGATTACGCGTGGGGACCGCATGCCACGTATCTGAAACGATTCGGAGCGACGAAGAAACGGGTCATCTTGCTGGGTATGAATCCGGGGCCTTTCGGAATGGCGCAGATCGGGATTCCGTTTGGCGAGATCGCGGCCGCGCGGGATTGGATGGGGATCAATGAACCGGTCGGCAAACCGGAGAAGGAAAGTCCCAAGCGGCCGATCGAGGGGTTTGCCTGTCCGCGTTCGGAAGTGAGTGGGCGGCGGCTGTGGGGTTTGTTCGCCCAACGCTTCGGCACGGCGGAGAAGTTTTTTGCGGAACATTTCGTCGCGAACTATTGTCCGCTCGCGTTTCTCGAAGATGGCTCGCGGAATATCACGCCGGATAAGTTGCCGTCCGCAGAGGCGTCTCTACTCTACGCCGCGTGTGATTCTCACCTCGCGCGCCTCGTGCAGATACTGCAGCCTGAATGGCTCATCGGCATCGGCGGATTTGCGGAGGAACGGGCGCTCAGTATCGCCGAGAAGCATCCAGTGAAAGTCGGCCGTGTCCTTCATCCCAGCCCGGCCAGCCCGGCGGCGAACAAAGATTGGTCCGGCAGTGCGACAAGAAGTCTGGTGAAACTAGGTATTTGGCCTGCCTGATAGGAGCGCGGAACTCAGTCACGCTCTGCCTCCGTGTATTCTGAGCATTCAGTTGGTTTATTCCCCATCTGCGTCCATCTGCGGTTAAACTTTTGCCTTTTCCCACAGTTGACCCATCCGCCTTCCCATACCATTCTAACCGCGTTTCTATGACTGTGACTTTGTTTGTGCCTTGTTTCGTGGATGCGTTGTTCCCGCAAGTCGGGATCAACATGGTCCACATCCTCGAAAAGCTCGGCCATCGCGTGGAATGCCCGGAGGAGATCGCCTGCTGCGGCCAGCCCGCTTTCAACTCCGGATATTGGGATGAAGCACGTTGCGTCGCGGAACCTGTGCTCAAGCGCTTGAAAGATTCGGAAGCCGTCGTCATCGCCTCCGGTTCCTGCGGTGCGATGCTGAAGGTCTTTTACCCCCAACTTTTCGCGGACAAGCCCGAAGCCCACGCTGCGCATGAACTTTCCGGCAAAGTCTGGGAATTCTCCGACTTCCTCGTGAAGAAGCTCGGCGTCACGGATCTCGGCGCGAAGTTCCCGGCGAAGGTCACCTTTCACGATGGCTGCCATGGTTTGCGTGAACTGGGCATCAAGTCCTCGCCGCGCAAGTTGCTGGAGAAGGTTCAGGGCCTGGAACTCATCGAGATGCAGGATGCGGAGACATGCTGCGGCTTCGGTGGCACCTTCGCGGCGAAGTTTCCGATGATCTCAACCGCGATGGGTGAGGTGAAGTGCGCCAGCGCGAAGGATACGGGTGCGGATTACATCGTTTCCAACGATTCCAGTTGCCTCATGCATGTGCAAGGGCTGCTGAGTCGCGAAGGTCACAAGCTCAAGACTCTCCATCTGGCGGAGATCCTCGGAAACCAATAGCGCATGGATACGATTTCAAAGAATCCTTTGGACCCGGTCAGCGAACAACTCGCGTATTACTGCGCGCGGGCGAGCGAGTACGATGAGTGGTGGTTCCGGTTGGGCCGTTACGATAAGGGTGAGACGAAGAATTCGGAATGGTTCAATGAAGGGGCCATCGTATCCGCTGCCTTGGAGGCTTTTCAACCAACCGGGAAAGTGCTGGAACTCGCTGGGGGCACCGGCATCTGGAGTGAGCAATTGCTGCCCCATGTTGAGCATCTGACCGTAGTGGATGGTTCCACAGAAATGCTCCTGCTGAACGCTGCGCGCCTCCACGCCACGAACGTCACGCATACCGCCGCGAATATCTTTGAGTGGCAGCCGACAGACCAGTTCGATGCGATCTTCTTCGGCTTCTGGCTCTCGCATGTACCACCGGAGAAGTTCGATGCGTTCTGGGAACTGGTGCGCAAGAGTTTGAAACCCGGCGGACGGTTTTTCTTTGAAGATTCCACCACGCACATCCGTCGCCTGAATGACGGTCGGACCTTCCAGATCTACAAGGTGTTCTATGATGTGGATGATCTGACGGCGCGTTTGCAACAAAAAGGCTGGTATGTGGACATCCGCGAAACACCGAATTATTTCATCTACGGCTCGGGTTCACTCGCGCAACCCGCTTAAACCATGAGCAGCGAATCCCAGGAATTTCTTCAGCAGGCCGAGGTCATCACGAAAGACCTGCGCCATCGCGGCCTCATCCAGACGGCGCTGCGTAAATACGAAGTGGCGCGCGACAAGCGGAAGTCCGCCTTTGGCGACTGGCAATCCTCCCGCCAGGCCGCTGCCGAGACGAAGTGGGAAGCCATCAATCATCTCGACAAGTATCTCACGGAATTCGCCGACAAGCTCGAAGCACGCGGCACGAAGGTGCACTGGTGCTCCACGCCGGATCAGGCGCGGGACATCATCGTGAAGATCATCGCGGACAAGAAGGCGCGTTGCGTCATCAAGTCCAAGGCGATGACCGCCGAAGAGATCCATCTGAACGCCGCGATGGAAAAGGCGGGTTTCGAAGTGGTGGAGAGCGATCTCGGAGAATACATCGTGCAGCTCCGCAAAGAGCCGCCCTATCACATCGTGTTTCCCGCGATGCACCTCACGCGTGATGACATCAGTGATCTCTTCCAGAAAGAACTCGGCAGCGCGCCCACACGTGAACCCGAAGAGCTCACGATGATAGCCCGCCGGGCCTTACGGAAGAAATACATCCAGGCGGATGTCGGCATCACGGGCGCGAACTTCGCCATCGCCGAGACCGGCATGATCTCACTCACGGAGAATGAGGGGAATGCGCGCCTCACTGCCGCGCTGCCCAAGACGATGATTACGCTGCTGGGCATTGAGAAGATTTTGCCGAAGATGGAAGACCTCGCGCTCTTCCTACCCATGCTCGCGACGGCTGGCGCAGGTCAGACCGTGACCGGCTATAACACGCTCTACGGCGGTCCCAAGCAACCAGGTGAAGTCGATGGCCCTGAGGAATGGCACGTTGTCTTGCTGGATAACCAGCGCAGCATCCTGCTCGCTGATCCAGAGCAACGTGATTCGCTCCACTGCATCCGCTGCGGTGCATGCCTGAATGTCTGCCCCATTTTCCGCAATGTCGGTGGCCATACCTACGGCACGACTTACAGCGGCCCGATCGGCAGTGTCATCACGCCGCATCTGCGCGGCTTGCAGAGCTGGAAACATCTCAGCAGTTCTTCATCGCTCTGCGGTGCGTGCACGGAGACGTGTCCGGTGAAGATCGATCTGCATCACCACCTTCTGCAGAACCGCCGCAACGCCAGCCAGGAAGAACCCAACGCCATGGAGCAAACGGCTTACAAAGCGTTTGGCTTCGTAGCAAACCGTCCCGGCATGTGGCAGGTGGGCAAGGAACTCGCCCGCATGTTCCAGCCGCTGCACAAATTCGTGCTCGGCACAAAGCTTGATCCGGCTCGTGCCTGGACCGCTACTCGAGACGTCCAGCCGGTGGCCAAAGAGAGTTTCAAAGAGTGGTGGCAGAAGCATAAGGCCGAGAAGCAGGCAAAGTAATCTCTGACGAACATGACTGAGCGCGAAAAGATTTTAGGCCGTATCCGCGAGGCACTGACAGTTCCTGCTCCACGTCCCGGCACGCATGGTGGACACGAACCCGCCGCAACCTTGGTTGGCCGTCCCGTTCACTCCGCCAAGCCGTGGCTGCCGGATGGCGGTGAAACGCCGGAGGCGCAGATCGCTTACTTCCGCGCGGCTTCGCTCGATCTCAAGACCGATTTCCGCGATGCACCGGATGAAGGCACCGCAATGGCCATCTTGAAAGAGATCGCGCAAGCGGAAGGCTGGAAGAAGATCGCCACGCACCGCAGTGAATTGACGGATAAGGCAGCCGCCGCACTTGGCCTGCCCATCCTTCACGTTGAAGGCGGCTACGATAAGAACGAGATGGAAGCCTGCGATGTCGGCATCACCGAGTGCGACGTGCTTGTCGCGCAAACCGGCAGCCTCATCGTGACGAGCCGCAGCTCCGGTGGCCGGGCGCTAAGTGTCTTGCCACCGCATCACGTAGTCATCGCCCGCCGTGAACAACTCGTGCGCGATCTCACGGCGGCATTTGCGCTCATCCAGCAGAAATACGAGGGCAATTATCCCAGCATGATCTCGCTCGTCACTGGGCCGAGCCGCACAGGAGATATTGAGCGCATCCTGGTCCTCGGCGCGCATGGACCGAAGAAGCTGACGGTTATTTTGTGGTGACCGCTGGCTGCTACGTACACTGAATTCGCTTATGGATGTTGCTGTGGGCGAGGCACCCACGTATCTCCACCTGAAGGAATCGCACTTATTGCGCTTCGAGTCTTAAGGCAGCTCTTCGATCGTGATGTCCTTATACCAAGCCTCGGTCGGCGGACCGCTGTGGATCTGCACGGCGATGATGCCGTAGCGCGGAACGGTCACGTCCTCTT
>JAJNBN010000423.1 GCA_021156225.1 Verrucomicrobiota bacterium
AAAGCCTTTCGTACGGTGACGAACCGGCTGGGTGATTATTCCAAGCTCGTGGTGAGCGTGACCAAGGGCATTGAGTATGATTCCGGCCTGACCATGTGCGGCATCTTGCACCAGACCATGCCGAAGGCCGTGCATGCGACGCTTTCCGGTCCTTCCATCGCGCATGAAGTGGCGCGCAATATTCCTTCCGCAGTGGTGGTGGCCAGTCCCAATGAGAAGGCCGCCGAAACTGTCCAGCAGCTTTTTCATCGCCCTTATTTCCGCGTCTATCGCAGCACAGATCTGCTCGGGGTGGAGTTGGGCGGAGCTTTGAAGAACGTCATCGCCATCGCGGCGGGTGTTTGCGACGGCTTGGGTTTTGGGGACAATTCCAAGGCTGCTCTGATCACGCGCTCCATCGTGGAGATACGGCGTTTGGGCGTTGCTTGCGGCGCGCAGGCGGAAACGTTTAATGGCTTAAGCGGGTTGGGGGATTTGACTGTGACGTGTTTCTCGAAGCACAGCCGCAATCGCACCTTTGGCGAACGACTCGGCAAAGGTGAGGAGATTTCCCAAGTCCTGTTCACCGGCGTGCATGTGGCTGAAGGCTATCCCACCGCCTGCTCGGCACATCAGCTCGCGCAAAAGAAATCCGTGGAAGCCCCGCTTATCAACGAGATCTATTCGATGCTCTACGAGGGCAAGAATCCGGGCAAAGCGGTGCAAGACCTGCTCTCACGGGATTATAAAGCCGAGGATTAAGCTTCGGCCGGATCAATGTTCCGGCTCGATCTTGTATTTCAGCCGCGCACCTTGTTTGCGGGCGGCATTCAGGATGCCGGAGATCACCGCCGAGTTCGCATCCATCTTCACCACATAGACCAGATCACCGATCTGGTTCTGTATCTGGGTGCGGAAAACCGGAGGCAATGAACGATCTTTCACCATTTCTTCCAGCATGCGCCCGATCTGAAGCATCACTGAAAAGCTCTGGGCACCTGATACCGTAGGATTGGCTTCCAGCTCCTGCCGCAACTTGGTGATGCGGGCGCCGACTGCTTTCGAAGCTTTGATGGCCAGGTCGCCGTCGCTTAAAGGCGGAGTTTGGCTGCGTAAATCAGCAAGATCGTGACGGATGCTCTCTCCGAGGTCATGGACCAGTCCGCGGATGACCACGCTGCGTTCACCGGGCCGGTAAGGGTTCGCGGTGATCTGCCCGGGCTGCATAAACTTGCTGTAAGTGTTTTCGCGCCAGGCGGTATGCGAAACGACCATGAAATCATTGGCCTGGTCATTCTCCGCCAGCATCTGGACCAGTTCTGTGATGGAACGCGCAGCTTCCACGGCCATCATCTGCCGTTTCAATTCCAGCAGACTTTCCAACGTGGCTGTGCCGGGCTGGAGTGAGCCCAAGTGCTTTTTATCGATGCCCAGCCGCTTGAGGATCGCCATGGCACTGCGGACCCACACGCGATTCGCCTCAATGGCTTCCTTGCCCAGATATTGCAGCCATTTCTTGATGCGCTCGGGATCTTCGTGCTTCAAGGATTCCAAATAGCGGAAGTTGATATACTCCGGGATGTCCGAGTGATTATCCCGGTGCAGCTCGAGATCGGAGATCAGCTCATCCACACCGTAGTCCGGCAGGCGCCGGGCCTTCTTCATGATCCACGCGGGAACCAGGCCAAGATGTCCTTGCAACTTCTCCATGCCCGGCAGCAGGTAACCACCCTCCAGCGGAGTCATCAGCGGACCGCGCACTGGCCAAGGCAGACGATAATTCCACTGCACGCTGGCCCATTGATTCTGGGCGGCGTAGGTCACTTCATCATCCAGCAAAGTATCCAGCGGATCATACGCCAGAATCTCGCGCAGGGTATTGCGCTCTTCTTCGGTCAATTCTTTGAACCGTGTCGGATGGACGACATACTCATGCCACAGCGCCAGTTTCAAGAAATACGCGTGACTGCCCCAGAGACCGCCCAAGGTCGGCTCACTGTGATTATGCAACAGCTCCGACAAGGGCACGAACGGAGCGATGATGCCCGTCAGGATCTGGGCGGTGGTCTTGATGGCCGACTTCTCGTCCACGTAGGAGAACAGCGTGCTGTACATCGCCGCACCGCTGGAATTCCGCACATCATCCACGATGCCATAATACAGCGGCTGTCCCAGCGCGTCGGATGGCAGTTCAATGCCGGCCTTTTCCCGCAAGGCGCGCCGGGCTGTCTCCACGGCAGTTTCCTTGGCCTCCGGAATCTGGCGATAGACTCCCGCAGCATTGATCTCATACAATTGATCGTCCCCCGCTTGCGCGCGGATGCCTCCGGGAAGGGCGAAGTAGCCGGAAGAACGTTGCGTCAGCAGCACCTCGATGCCTTGAGCGCCACGGCGCAAGACCACAGTGTCCGCTGCTTCAGTGAAGATCTCGCCCAGTTCATCGCCTTGTCCCTCCACGGGAATCTCGGGATAGCCAGTGAAGACCTGCTTGAAATCAGGATGGCCGTGGCGGTTCGGTGGCAGCATCCGGCCGGTCGGGTCCATGAACCAACGGATGTCGCCAAAGTTCAGGTCGGAAGCCAGCGCGTGATACCAAGGCTTGTTCGGCGCCTTGAGCTGGATGCGGGTGCGGTGGTCTTCGTGCGAATCTTTTAGCGCGGCGAAGTCGATGCTAGCACGGCCCAGCTTGTGCCAGAAAACGTCCCCGCTGTTTTCAAAACTGGGCAGGGGTTTGGGCTTCAATCCCGTAAAGCCCGACGGAATGGATTCGTGCTGGTTCATGGCGATGACCGCAGGCCCAAAAGGCTAAGGCCAAGGCCAATTTATGTAAAGCGTTGTCCCGCGAAATCTGGCCGCTTATGGGAACAAAAAAACAGATGCGGCAGCAACCGGCTAAATCACAATTGCGTCCGGATAAGACTCATCAAGTCGGCATACTCATCCACGGCCGGAAATTGCCGGAAGGCCTGCTTGATATTGTCCGGCGCGTGAAAGAGGAAACCTACGTGCGCTTCGCCCAGCATGGTCGTGTCATTGAAGGAATCACCGGCGGCGATGACCTTGTAATTCAGGAGCTTCAAGGCCGCGACGGCCTTCTGCTTCTGGTTATCCTGGCGCAAGCGGTAGTTCACAATGCGGTCATCCTTCACTTCCAGCTTGTGGCAAAGAATCGTGGGCCAGCCAAGCTGGCGCATGAGCGGCTGGGCAAATTCCTCGAACGTATCCGACAGGATGATGACCTGGGTGAGGGAGCGCAGTTCATCCAGAAAATCTTTGCCGCCGGGCAGGGGACTGAGCGTGCCGATGACTTCCTGGATGTCCGAGAGCTTGAGCCCGTGACGATCGAGGATCTCCAGACGACCGCGCATGAGCTTGTCATAGTCCGGCTCATCGCGCGTGGTGCGGCGCAGTTCGGGGATCTTCGTCTTTTCGGCGACGGCGATCCAAATCTCAGGCACCAAAACGCCTTCCAAATCCAAGGTGACAATCGTCTGTTGTTTCACGGCGCGGGAGGTTGAAGAGCTGGGTGCGTTTTGTCGAGTGCAGACCTATTCCACCGGCACGTTTCTTAATTCTGTCTTAAGAATTTTACCTGTCGCATTGCGGGGCAAGGCGGGAAGGACCACGACTTTGCGCGGTACTTTATAATCCGCCATCTTCTCGCGGATAAAGGCGAGCAGGGCTTTTTCATCCAAGGTCACGCCTTCGTTCAAGGTGACGAAGGCCACGGCCTGTTCGCCGCGACGGGTGTCAGGTTTGCCGATAACGGCAGCTTCCTTGATGCCGGGGAAACGGTAGATGACTTCTTCGATCTCACGTGGATAGACGTTGATGCCGTTCACCAGCAGCATGTCCTTCTTGCGGTCGGTGATGTAGTAGAAATTATCGGCATCGCGATGGCCGACATCACCGGTATAGAGCCACCCATTGCGTAAGGTCGCGGCGGTTTCTTCCGGTTGCTTCCAGTAACCCAGCATCACGTTCGGTCCCTTGATGCAGATCTCACCCGTGACGCCAGGGGGCTGCGCGGCACCGGCTTCATCGCGGATGCTCAGTTCCACTTCGGGAATCGCCACACCGACAGAGCCGGGCTTTTGCGGGCCATTGATCGGGTTCACTGTGGCTACCGGACTGCTCTCCGTAGGGCCGTA
>JAJNBN010000424.1 GCA_021156225.1 Verrucomicrobiota bacterium
CAACCCCATGATCTCCTTCTCCGGCCCCAGCGGAAAATCCACCCCCTGATGCAACAGCACCAAGCCCGCCTTCTCCTTCATCAAGCCCTCGATGATCTTCCACTTTGCCGGCTCCAGAAACGGCTGCTTGCCGCCCCCATCGCCGAAGTAAACCACCGCCTTCGCATTCTTGAAGATCGCCTCATTCTTCGGCCAGCCATCCCGAGCCATCACCACATTCACACCCTTCGTCTGCTTCAGCAGATCCATCATCAGCGCGCACCCTGCGAAGTATTCATGCTGCCCCGACTTATTGCTCGGCGTCCCCGCCAGCAACACGATCTTAGTCCCCTTCGCATCCGCGCTATCCACTTCCAGCGGCACCTTCGATTGATCAAACGGATCAACCTCCGCCCCGAAAGAAGAGAACGACGTCGACAATGAAACACACGCCACCGCGAAAAGGCCAAAGGCACGAGCAAGGGAGTTCATGCCGGAAAATGAACCAGCTTTCCACGAAGCACGCGAGAACTTTTGCACCCATATGTGTCACCACCCTTGACTCCCTTCTCCAGAAGGGTATGCCTATAACGTCTCACCAAATGTTTTGCTTATGCGCACCTTGCCAAGGAACTGGTCGGTCGGCCTGATACTGGGCCTGCTCCTACTTTCTATCCTGAGATCACACTCCGCCGATGCCGGACTGCTCCTCTACCTCCCGTTCGCCGAAGACCTTAACGATCATTCCGGCAACAACCACGCCATCACGAACCAGACCAATGTGCGTATCAAAGATGGTGCCGCCTACTTCGATGGCCTCACCAACTGGCTCGAAGCACCTAACCTGCCCCTGAACTCCACCCCCTTCGCCATCTCGCTGTGGATCAAGCCCACCGGCAAACATCCCATGTACGGCCTCCTCGAACAAAAAGACGCCAATAAAAACAACCGCTGGCTCCACGTCATGCTCCGCGGCGGTCGTCAGCCCTACCTCGGCTTTTACATCAACGACGCCATCTCGCCCGAGGACGTCCCCGTGAACGACTGGACCCATCTCGTCTTCCAATACTCCGGCAAACGCCAGGAGATCTGGGTGAACGGCCAGTTCCTCTGCGCCCGCGATTCCAAACCCTACGCCGGTAAAGGCGGCATCCTGCGCATCGGCTACTCCCCGCGCTGGAACAATGTCCCCTCCCGCGACTTCGAAGGCTACATGCGCGAACTCCGCATCTACAACCGCGCCCTGACCGAAGCGGAAATCCAGACCCACTACCGTCCGTCCGACGCCCAGAAGTTCGCCCTCGCTGGCATCAAGCCTCCGGCCACCCCGCGCATCACCCTCGCCACCCGCTCCAATGAAACCGCCGCCGCCGAAAACGGCTCCCCCTTCCTCTCCCTCAGCGGGAACCAAATCACCATCACTGGCGAATCCCGCCAGATCTATGACATCATGGTGACCGAAGACCTCAACCAGCCCTGGGTCTACCTCATGACCGTGACGAACAAAACCGGCGTCCTCAACCTCATCGATGACGACGCGGCCAAGCGCGGCAACACCTTCTACCGCATCCAAGTCACCGGCCCCAAACCACCGGCCAATCCCGCCGACAAATAGATGGGGCGCGGGTTGTCTCAACCCGCAGCAACATCCGCAAACCAGCGGCATAGAAAACGCCAACCGTAAGCATCGGCCCATCGCCAAGGAGCGCGGCTTTTAAGCCGCTTCAACATCCAAACTGGCGATTGGGTCCAGAACGCCGACATGGCGTGATTACTTGTCCCCTGTTACGTATTACGAATTACGCATCACGTTCAAGTCATTCGTCATTTGAAGAAGTTTTCAGTGTATGCCACCGTATCCTCCACAAACATATGAGCGCAAAAAAGATCCTGATGCTCACCGGTGACTTCGTGGAAGACTACGAGAACATGGTCCCCTTCCAGGCCCTGCTGATGGTCGGCCACACCGTCCATACCGTCTGCCCCGGCAAGAAAGCTGGCGATAAAATCCGCACCGCCATCCACGATTTCGAGGGTGACCAGACCTACAGCGAGAAACCCGGCCACAACTTCACGCTCAACGCCACTTTCGCCGAGATCAAAGCCGCTGATTACGACGCCCTGCTCATCCCCGGTGGCCGCGCTCCGGAATATCTCCGCCTGAACTCCGACGTGCTGGACATGATCCGCCACTTCGCCAACGAAAAGAAGCCCATCGCCGCCGTCTGCCATGGCGTCCAACTCCTCACCGCCGCCGGAGTCGTCAAAGGCCGCAAATGCGCCGCATACTACGCCTGTGGCCCCGAAGTGACGCTCGCCGGTGGAGATTTCCAAAACATCGAAGTCGATGGCGCCTACGTGGACGGCAACCTCGTCACCGCCCCCGCCTGGCCCGCCCACCCCGCATGGTTAGCCAAGTTCCTCGAAGTCTTAGGAACGAAGATCACGCTTTAGAGGAGCGTGCCCGTCTCGGGCACAGCAACGTCCAAAGACACCGACGCAATCGAAGCCCCCATCGCTCGCGCCTTTACACGTTGCCCTCCCGTGGACCGCGGCTATGTCCGCCGAGGACTAGCCGCAGCACTTCCAAACCGAAGAACGGTTCAAAATATTTCCCAGCTTACTCCCACTCCTCCCATTCTACTTCTCCGCGATACAATACAAACTCTGATGCCCGCGCAGGAACAGCTCCTTGCCCACTGCCGCCGGTGACGCATCAATCGGCTCATCCAGCTTGTTCGTCGCCAGCACTTCCAGCTTGTCACTGTTCTTCAGCACCAGCGACGTCCCATTGCGCCCGATCACATACACCTTGTCCGCGGCACCAATCGGTGAGGCATAAATCCCGCTCGGCCCCGTCAGTCGTTGCTCCACATAATGCTGTGTACCTTTAAGGGCATCGAGGCAGGAGATGAACGCATCGTTGCCTTTGTGGAAATACAGTTTGTCCCCATACAGCAAAGGCGACGGCACATACGGCGTGCCGCGATCGAAGCTCCACACGATGCCGTCCGTCCCCATCACGTTCCCCGTCTTGCCCAGCTTGATCGCATGCAACGCACTGCCGCGAAAACCGCTCATGATATACACCATGCCATTGCCGGTCACGGGTGAGGGAATCACATTCACCGTCTGCCCGCTGCTCTCCCACACGATCTCCCCTGTCTTCAAATCATAAGAACGCACCTTCGTCGTCGCGTTGATGATCGCCTGTGGTTTGCCATTCACTTCTACGATCAGCGGCGTCGCCCAGGACGTCGCCTCTTCCCGTGGCTTGCGCCACAGTTCCTTGCCCGTGGTCGCGTTCAAAGCCACCACGAATGAGTTCGCTTCCTGGTCCCATGTCTGGATCAGCACATCGCCATAAACCGACGGTGAACTCCCTTCGCCAAAGCCATTGCGCGTCGTCATATTCCCCAAGTCCACCTCCCACTTCACATTGCCATCCAGATCCAGGCAGTAGATCCCGCGTGAACCAAAGGAAACATAAAGATGCTTGCCATCCGTCATCGGTGAGGCCGAGGCAAACCCATGATCCCGATGATGCCCCTCATGCGGCACTTCCTCCCGCACCGTCTTCTGCCAGATCGTCTTCCCATTCGTGCGGTCCAGGCATAGCACCACGAACTGATACTTGTCCGTGGGCTTCTCCCCGCCACCGAATCCGCCGCCGCCCTTCCCTCTCTTTCCACCCGGCGGTGGTCCGCCCGGTCCCGGCCCTTTAGGTTGCGCGACTTGGCCCGCAGGAACTGGGCTGGGCACAGCGAATGACACCGTCTTGCTCTCAGCCTTGATCGCCGTCAGCAGGAACACCTTGTTGCCCCAGATGATCGGCGTAGACGTGCCGAAGCCCGGCGTCTTCACCTTCCACTTTACGTTCTTCGTCTCGCTCCATTCCGTGGGCGGGGTGGCCTTCGGCGCCACGCCATCCGCTTTCGGCCCCCGCCATTGATGCCAGTTCTGTTCAATCTCCGCTTTATCCGCGGCGAAAAGTGCGCCAGTGGCCAGAGTAAGCAGCCCGATGCCCAGGTATAACGGCAGGATGGTTCGCTTCATAATATGAGTTATCCCCAGTTCAAAACCGGCTGGCAAGAAAAGTTGTTAAAGAAGCAATTTATCAAACTAGCGAATTGCCCA
>JAJNBN010000425.1 GCA_021156225.1 Verrucomicrobiota bacterium
AAGTGGTCTGATCTCATTCTCCAGCATCACTGTTTTAGTATTAACTCATGAAACGTATCGCCTCTCTCATTGTTGCCACCTTGACCTCCGCCGCCGCCTTCGCTGCCGAGCCAGCCGGTTATTATAGCCGTCCGATATTCTCGGATGACTTTTCCAGCAATGCCTTCGGTCCACGTTGGGGCCATTACAAGAGCGGCAGTGTGGTGAAGGACGGCATGCTCGTCGGCATCACGCCGGAAAACTCCGATCACTCCGCCGTGGACAGCATCAAGTTCCCCGGTGAGCGCGATCTGGAAGTCTCTGTGAAATTCCGCTTCACCAGTGACAAGGCGAAGAGCTTCAACGTGTGGTTCGATGACCACACTTACAAAGGCTCCCACGCCGGCCACATCTGCAGCGTCACCGTCAATCCCAAGTCCGTCACCGTCGCGGATGCCAAGACCGGCAACTTCGAGAAGGCACTCTATACGAAACGCAAGGCCGATCCCAAATCCTTGAGCGACGCTGAAAAAGCTATGCTCGCCACCAAGACCAAGAACTTCCCGTCCCCCCTCACCTTGCAAGACTGGCACACCCTGGTGATCCACACCAAGGGCGATTCGGTTTCTGTCACCATCGATGGCAAAGCCGTCGGCACCTTCAAATCCGAGGGTATCACTCACGGGACCAAATCCTTGGTCAGCCTCACCACGAATCCCGTGGACGTCCATTACGACGATTTCAGCATCAAGGCTGGAGGCACGGCACCCGCAAAGCCTTAAAGTTCACCCCGTAAGAAACTCTCTCCAAAAAGCAAAACCCTCCGGCGTTTTCAACGCTCGGAGGGTTTTCCTTGGAAAGGGTCGGTTACGCTTTCGCGAAACGATCAGACACCGCATCCCAGTCGATGACCTTATAGAAAGCTTCCACATAATCAGCACGCCGGTTCTGATATTTCAAGTAGTAGGCATGCTCCCACACATCGATGCCCAAGATCGGCGTCTTGCCGCTGCTCAGTGGCGAGTCCTGGTTCGGCAGCCCTTCGATGGCGAGCTTCTTGCCATCGATGACCAGCCAGGCCCAACCGCTGCCGAACTGTTTCATGGCCGTATCCGTGAACTTCGTCTTGAAGCCGTCGAAATTGCCGAAAGCCGTATCGATCGCCTTGGCCAGTTCGCCCTTGGGATTGCCGCCGCCATTCTTCTTCAGCGAATTCCAGAACAAGGTGTGGTTCGCATGGCCACCACCATTGTTGCGCACAGCCGTGCGGATGGCCTCCGGCACCTTGCTCAGGTTGGCGACCACTTCCTCGATCGTCTTGCCCGGCAGCGTCTGGCCTGCGGCAGCCTTGTTCAAATTCGTGACGTAAGCATTGTGATGCTTGCCGTGATGGATCTCCATGGTCTGCGCATCGATGTGCGGTTCCAAGGCATCCAAGGCGTAAGGCAGCTTAGGCAAAGTGAACGGTCCGGTAGCAGCAGGTGCCTGCGCTTCCACGATCGAGGGCCAGGTGACAGCCACCGCAGTGGCAATGGCGGCAGTCTTAAGAGCTTCGCGTCGGGTGATCATAGCTAGATTTCTTGATTGGACGGATGATTGCTGGATTCGGGCCACTAAAGAACCACTCTTTTTGCCGTTTGGCAAACTTTGTCCACCGCCTACTTCCCCAATCGCTGCCGGACTTTCTCCAAAGTCCCCTCACTCAGCAATCCCGCCTCCTGCAGTTTCTCCGCGTAATCCACCTGCCGGTCGGTTACCTTGTCAGACTTCTTGCGGTTCACCGTGCGCGGCAACATCTCCAGATTTGCCAGTTCATTCCCCACTTCCGGCGCGATGCTGAACGGCACGATGTGATCGATCTCCACCGATTCACCGGCATAAGGCCCATAAGTGACCTCGGCCGCATTGCCGCGTTTAAGTTTATCCAAGTTTTCCGACGTCAAAAGCCCCAGCTCGCGGGCGATCTTCCAGTTGCGCATCAGGGAATCATGGACCAGCTCCGCGCGCAAACCGCTCTCGCCATTCAATCGTTGCGCCCACTCCACCGCCGCTTCCGGTGAACCGCCCCGGTCAAAGGATTCATGCATCCAGAAAACGATCTTGTTCAGCCGCGGATTGGCGCCGCGCTCACCCAGTGTCGCCAGCTTGTCCGGATCGCTCAGGCTCGCTATGGCGACGATCGCCTGCAGCGGCGTGAGCTGCCAGACCAGCCCCATCACCACACTCAGCAACACCGCCACCACACCCATTTTGCGCGGGATACGCACGCGTTTCATGCGCGCAAATGTGGCTGAGCAGCCAGCGCATAGCAATCTGCCTCTTGACAACTGTATATAATTAATATATACAGTATTACAGATGAGCGAATCGTCGTATAACTGGACCTTGCCCCTGATCTCTTCCGCCGCCCCCGGCGCGCTCTACGAACAGATCGTGGACGGCTTGAAGCGAGAGATCAGCGCGGGCCGTTTGCCAGCTGGTGCACCCCTGCCCTCCTTCCGCCAGCTCGCCGCCGATCTGCTGGTCAGCGTCATCACCGTGAAGCGCGCGTATGAAGAACTGGAACGCGAAGGAATCATCTATCGTCGGCAAGGCTTGGGCACCTTCGTCGCCGAGACGGGTCATGATCGCAGCCGCGCCACCCACAAGACTGAAGCCACGCAGCTCTTTCAATCCGCCGTCACTGCCGCCCGTCAGGCCGGGTTAAGCGACCGCGATATTCTTTCCCTTGTCCGCGATACTTTGAACCAACCCTCGGAGGATAAAAAGCCATGAGCAACGCCATCGAAATCACCGGCCTCACCAAATCGTTCAGCAAGTTCCAGCTCGGCCCGGTAAACCTCACCGTCCCCCAGGGCGCCATCTATGGATTCGTGGGCCCGAACGGCGCGGGCAAGACGACCACCTTGGATCTCTTGCTCGGCATGGGCACCGCTGACGGCGGCCGCATCCTTGTGGAAGGCCTCGACCATGAGCGCGATGAAGTGGCGGTAAAACAGAAGATCGGGTACGTGAGCCCGGATCTTAATTTCCAGATGTGGGGCAAGGTCGGTAACGCCATCCGCTTCGTGAAAGGCTTTCATGCCACCTGGGATGACCGCCACTGCGAACATCTGCTAAAAGTTTTCCGCCTCGGCATCGATGACAAGATCGCCAGCCTCTCCTTCGGCAGCAAGATCAAGCTCGCCCTGATCCTGGCTCTCGCCTGGCGTCCGCCCATCTTGATCTTGGATGAACCCACCGTGGGTCTCGATGCCGTGGCTCGCCATGAGCTCTTCGCCGAGCTTCTTGATTCCGTGGGCAAGGAAGACCGCACCGTCATCATCTCCTCCCACGCGCTCGCCGATGTGGAGCGCTTCGCCGATCGCATGGGCTTCATCATGGATGGTCGCATGCTGCTGGAAGGCGAGACCGCTGAACTCATCCAGCGCTACCGCATGGTGGATTGCCAGTCCAGCGAGCCCCAACGCTTGCAGAAACAACCCGGCATCGTCCTCGCCAAGCAAGATGGGCAACGCTGCCGCGTGCTGGTAGATCGCGGTGAAGACTCCGGCAACTGGTTGAAACAATTCGGCGCGCAACCGACGGCCTCCGCTCCCGTCACGTTGGAAGAACTGTTCGTCACCCTCGCCAAGGCCTGATTATGAAACTGAATCTCCTGTTCGTAAAAGATTTCTACCGCCGCTGGTGGTGGGCTTACCTCATCGGATTCCTCATCTTCGTTGGCGTTGGCCTAGGATTTTCCTATTCCAAGAACCATTCCGCTCTGCCCTTGGCCGGTGGCGCGATTCTGGGAGTGGTGCTTCTGGCGACGGACCTTAACTTCCGTACGAATGCGCGGACGCTTTTGATGTTACCCATCAGTCTGAAAGAGCTAAGCGCCAGCCTCTGGTTCATCTGCGTTCCATTGAGCGCATTGTTCGTCACGGTCGCCACCCTCATCGGTTCCCTGGTCGCCACTGGCTTGGGTGCGGCGCATCCGCTCAGTCCCGGTGACCTGCTGCGGTTCTTGCTCCTTACCATGGCCGCAGGTGCCTTCATGCTCGTCGTGCTGACCTTTCTTCTGCATCGCCAGCCGGAAAATTTCGGTGAAAACCTGATCGCCGGAATGGCCGGCGGAGCTTGGGGT
>JAJNBN010000426.1 GCA_021156225.1 Verrucomicrobiota bacterium
AGGGTCAGGAAAGCGAAAGGCAGCGTCAATGGCAGCGACAGCAAGATCGTGAAGGGATGGATCAGGCTCTCATATTGGGAGGCCAGGATCATATACATGAAGATGATCGAGAGGAGGAAGGCCCAGAGAAACTCATCGAAGGTTTTTTGGAATTCCTTGGCGCGACCGGTGATCGCGGTCTTGTAAACCGGCGGAAGGTTCATCTTTTTCACTTCTTCATCCAACGCCTCGATACGGTCGGCCATGGCGTAGCCTTTCGCCACACCGGCCCGCAAGCTCACCTGGCGTTGGCGGTCGAGGCGATCAATGCGCGAGGCCGTCTGCCCCGGCACGATCTGAACGAGGTTATCGAGCCGCACCAAGCCTGCGCGCTGGCTGGGCACGAACAGCCGCGAAATAGTATCCGCATCATTTCTCCGGCCTTCTGTGAGACGAAGCTGCACGTCATATTCCTCGCCCATCTGCGGATCACGATAGCGTGAGACCCGTTCGTCACCGCCCACCATCACGCGCAAGGCGGAGGAGATGTCCTCGGTATCCACGCCCAAGGCGGCGGCGCGCTCGCGGTCAATCTCCACGCGCAGCTCGGGCTTGTTCAGCTTGAGCGTGGTATCGGCATCGATGATGCCGAGCTCGGGAGCCTTTTTCCGCAACTCCTCCGCATACTTGGCCAGTGATTCCAAGTCCGGGCCAAGCAACGAATAATCCACCTCATAGCTTGGGCCACCGATGCTGATGGACGAGGCCCCTGCCCTCACCGCGACACGCACATGTGGCAACTGGCGCAGGGCCGTGCGGATCTTTTGCTGCACATCCTGCTGGCTGTAATTGTTCTTGAAGACGCCGATCGGCTCGCGCAGGAAACGCTTCAGATTAATCGTTCGTTCTTCATGCGGCGGGATGCGCACATAGACGCGCATGTTGTTCGCGCCACCCATGCGGCTGGACCCGATGCTGGCCAGGTGCAAGCGGATTTCCGGGATACCCTTCAGGATTTCCTCCACGCGGGTGGCCACCTGTTCCATCGCGGGCAGGCTCGCTCCTTCAGGTCCCGTGATGCTGATCTCAAACTCTCCTTCATCTGTACTCGCGGGGACGAATTCCTGAGGCACCATCTTGTAGAGCGGAATGGAGGACAGAATGACCAGCAGGGCCAGCGTCGCCACCAACCAGCGGGTGCGCATCGCCCAGGCGAGCACCTTCATGTAAGCGCCTTCCATCATCCCGTACAGGCCGCCACGGGACGCTTTCGCGTCATGCCCATCATCTTCCTTCATGCGCAGCAGACGGGCGCTCATCATCGGTGTGAGAGTAAATGAAACCAACAAGCTCACCATGATCGCCACAGCCGAGGTCAGGCCGAATTGGAACAGGAACCGGCCGGAAATACTGGACATGAAGGACACGGGCACGAAGATCACCACCAAGCTCAACGTCGTCGCCAGCACCGCCATGCCGATCTCTGCCGTCGCCTCACGCGCGGCATCAAAGGGATGCATCTTCTTCTCCTCGATGAACCGGAAAATGTTTTCCAGAACGACAATGGCATCATCGATCACGATACCGACCATCAGCACGAGGGCGAGCATCGTCACGCTGTTCAGCGTGAAATCCATCGCCCACATCATGCCGAAGGTGGAGATGACGGAAGCGGGGATGGCCACACCGGCGATCAGCACGGCGCGGAAGTTCCGCATAAAGACAAACACCACCAGACAGGCCAGGATACTGCCCAGCACAAGATGCACTTCGATCTCATGGATGGCCTCGTAGATGTAGCGCGACTGGTCTTCGATGACCTCCATCTTGATGTCGCTCGGCAATTGCGCCTGGACACCCGGCAGCTTCTCCTTGATGCCTTCGATGACCGCCACGGCGTTTGCATCCGATTGCCGTTTTATGCTGAGAGTCACGCACGGCACACCGTTCAACCGCGCGAGGGAACGCTTCTCCTTCACACCGTCTTCAGAATAGCCCAAGTCACTGATGCGCACGGGAGCGCCGTTCACCTGGGCCACCACCAGATCGTTAAATTGCTTCGGGTCCGTGAACCGGCCCAAGGTGCGCAAAGACTGCTCTGTCAAAGCTGAACGCACGTTGCCACCCGGCACATCGGCGTTTTGTCGCACGATCGCATCCCGGACGACGGAGATGGGTATCTGGTACGCCGCCAGCCGTTCAGGGTCCACCCACACGCTGATCGCCCGTTGCCAGCCGCCTTGAATCTCCACCTCACCCACACCGACGGACCGTTCCAATTGCACCTTCACGATCTTGTCCGCGATCTCCGTCAGCTCCCGTTCCGGCCGTGTGCCTGAGAGAGCAATGGTCATCGTGGGTGAACGATCACTGTCGAACTTGGTCACCTGGGGCGGGTCCACGTCGCGAGGCAATTCACCCAACACACCGGAGACGCGGTTGCGCACGTCTTCCACGGCACGGTTCACATCCCGGCTGAGATCAAACTGGATGATGACGAAGGAACTGCCGTAACCGGAGATGGAACGCAGTTCTGTGATGCCCTCCACCGTGTTCACCTGCTCTTCGATCGGCTGGGCGATCAAGGTCTCCATCTCCACCGGAGAAGCGCCCGGCAAAGTCGTGGAAACATATACCGTAGGAATATCGACGGGCGGCGTGCGATCAACGCCCAGCTTGAAGAAACCCGTCGCACCGATCACGACCAGCGACATGATGATCATGGTCGCAAAGACCGGGCGGCGGATGCAGATTTCAGCGAGCTTTTGCATGCAGCCTTAGCTCTCTTTGCCCTCTTTGATCACTACCGGTTCACCGGTGCGCAGGTTGCCGGGATGGCGCACCACGGCTTCACCGGTTTTGAGGCCGGTAAGAATCTCCACCCAATTCGTGCCCCGGCGACCGGAAGTCACGGGTCTTTCCTGCGCCTTGCCTTCCTTGATCGTGAGCACTTTCTCCACACCTGCGAAGGTCACCAGGGCATCCAACGGAACGGTCAGGGCGGGCTCATTGGTGTTCACCACGATATCGGCCTGCGCAAAGAAACCGGGGCGCAGCCGGCCCGGATTAGGCACATCCGCCTCCACCATGAGCATGCGGTTCAAATCACTGAGCATCGGGCTCAGGCGCTTGATCTCGCCGCGATAAATATTGGTATCCCCGGTCACCGTCAGCCGGACAGGGTTGCCTTCTTTGATCACAGAAGCGCGGCGCTCGGGCACTTCCAAGCGTAGCCGCAAGATATCGCTCCTCACCACCGTGGCCACAGGGGAACCGATACTGAGGTATTCGCCCTGGCTGGCCCGGCGTTCCTGGATGATGCCGTCAAAGGGGGCTTTGATCATCGTTTCGTCCAATTGCTGCTTGGCAATGGCCACCTCGGCACGGCGTTGGGCCAACAGAGCCTGACGGTTGCGTACTTCTTCCATGGCGTCACGCTGGCGGTTGATGGCCACCTCATACGCGGCCTCTACCGTTTCAAGTTCGGACTGAGAGGAAACGCCTTCTTTGGAAAGCTTCAGGCTTCGTTCGCGATTCTTTTTGGCTTCTTCCAGGACGGCAGCTGCTTCGCGCACGAGGCTGGTCTGGGCGGCATCCACGCTATCGTCATCACCGCCCAAGGGCAGACCCAGTTTGGCCCGGGCCTGGGCGAGCAACGCCTCCGCCTGCATCAGCTTCACTTCATACTCACGCCGCTCGAGCTGAGCGACCAACTGCCCTTTGGTGACAGGGGAACCGATATCCACACTCACCAGTTGCATCCGTCCGGAAACCTTCACGCCCAAAGTCGCCTGTTCGTAAGCGGCCAAAGCACCAACCGTGGCGACGGTTCTTTCCAGTCCTTGCATCTGCGCCTTGGTAGTTTGCACGGGGCGGGGCGGACCGGATGGAACCGGAGGACCTTCTTTTCCTTTGTCCTTGGATTCTTCCTTCTTCGAGCCGCAGCCCAAAAGCAGCCCGGCTATCAAGGAAAGCAAAAGGCAGTTCACTGCCGCCCGGGACCAACGAAACTGATTTAACCGGTTCAAAAGATTCAAAACTCTAAAAGTTTGAGGGCCTAAACCATACGCATACGGACTATTTTAGGCTGACTCGTGGCTATGCGCAACATTACTATCAGTTTATC
>JAJNBN010000427.1 GCA_021156225.1 Verrucomicrobiota bacterium
GAATCAAGGCTGGCCGTGTTAAATTTCCGACGCCAAATGCCTCTTCTGGATTCAAGTTCGTAGACACTCCCCTGCCCGTTAGTTTTCAACAACGCCAGTCGCATCGATTTTACGTCGTTGATCGTAAAGTCCACCGCGAAAAAAATCTCCCGGACAGGACAGCCTGCCGGGAGATCGCAAGATATCGAGCGTCCTTACGCTTCGGGTGTGAAACCCATCACGATGTCGAACTTGGCAGCGAGTTCACCGATCTTCGAGTTCTTCACGGGCGTGAACGGCACGATGACCGAGGCGCGTTGTTTCGCGTCCTTGATGCCGCGCAGCACACCGTCCTTTTCATTCATGGCGTGGCCTTCGATGTAGCATTGGGTGACAAGTTTCTTCTGCCCTTTCATCTTCACGGCCACATGGATATGCGGGGTGCGTCCCGGATACGGCACCGGCTTAATCGTGCGGAAAAGGTACTCGCCCGTGGAACCGGTGATGAAGCGGCCGAAGCCTTGGAAGTTTTTATCCTGCTTGTCCTTGTTTCCCGTACGGCTGTGCAAATACGCCCCGTTGTTATCCGCCTGCCAGATCTCGATCGTCGCGTTGCGAATCGGTTCACCCTTGGAATCCAGCAGACGTCCGCTCAGCCAGGTGATCTCGCCGACACCGGGATTGGTGGCGTCATTGATGACGATCAAATCGTTGTCCGTATCCAGCGGGAGCTTGTCCGGATAAAACGGCCCTTCCGTCTGCGGCGGTGTGCGGGTGAGTTCCTCGGCAAAAGCTCCCGGCACGGTGAAAAGCGAGGCGGCAAGGCCCATCTGGGTGAGGAAACGGCGACGGCTGTTCACGGGCTGGATGAGCGAGTTCATAAGCGGTGTGGTTGGTTGCATAGACATATACCTGATGGTGAAACGCCTGGCACGCGGAAAAGTTGGCCTGAAATTGTTAAGGATGGGTAAAAGTTTTTCGGGATTTGCGTAGTGTTCGCAATTCCGCCAACGTAACCGCCTTCATGAGACGTGTCGGAGTTTGCGAACTGTGCGGCCGGGCGGAGTGCGTGCTGACCAAGCACCATCTGATCCCGCAGGCCCGCCACGCCAATAAACGGAACAAGCGTGAGTTCGACCGGATAGAAGTAAAGCAACGCGTGGCGTGGATTTGCCGCCCCTGCCACAATCACGTCCACGCGCTCTTCACCGAGAAAACTTTGGAGCGGCAGTATAACACCTTGGACTTGCTGAAGGCTCATCCCGACGTGGCGAAGTTCGTGGATTGGATCAAGACGAAGCCGAGTGCCTTCAAACCGGTCAGCCGCCCCGCTGAATCCAAAGGTGGCCGACGTTCCAAAAGGTGGTGAAAGGCGAGTGGTTTTTCCCCTTTTCTCCATCCTCACCTTCGTAAATCGGCCCCTGAACCATCGCGTATCGACAAATCCCCGGTAAAGACCCTCTTCAGAAAAGAAAGAAAAAGGCGGAATACCGTTTATTATCTGGTATTCCGCCACGAAAAGGATGGGGTGACCAACGGGATTCGAACCCGCAACATCCAGAATCACAATCTGGGACTCTACCATTGAGCTATGGCCACCGCTCAGGGCCAACGAAAATAAGCGACCCCATGGCCCAGAGTCAAGCGGGCACTAAGAGCTTTACCCGGCCAAATCTTGGCTTAAACTCCCTACCAGCACATGGCATCCGGCAGACGTCCAAAGCAATTCAGCAATTTGTTGGCCGAGGAGCTTCAGTCTCTGGCGCAAACAGCCGAAGTGCGTTTTTACAAGGCGGGGCAGCCCGTTTTCCAGGAGGGCGACCCCGGCGATGGCATCTATGTGGTCCTCGAAGGCGCGGTGCAAGTGTCTGCGCTAGTGGGACAAAACGAACGTCGCGTCCTCTCTCGGATCGAAAAAGGCGACTTTTTCGGCGAGATGGCGGTTCTCGACGAAGAACCCCGCTCGGCCACGGCGACAGCCGAAACCGACACCCGCGCTTTCTTCATCCGGCGGGACAATCTCCTGAACGTCTTGGAACATTCCCCGAAACTGGCGGTCAGTCTCGTCCGCGAGTTCAGCCTGCGGATGCGGGAGTTTAACCGCCATTACATCGAGGAAGTGCTGCAGGCGGAACGCCTTACCTTGGTTGGCCGTTTCGCCCGCTCCATCGTTCATGATTTCAAAAACCCCCTGAACGTCATCAGCCTCGCCTCCGAGATGGTGAATATGGACGGGGCCACACCGGAGATGCGGAAGAACGCCGCCTATCGCATCCGGCGTCAGGTGGACCGCCTGAGTAACATGATCAATGAGCTGCTGGAGTTCACCCGCGGCTCCCAGGCGGCCGTCGTGCTGGCCGGCACTGATTATGGTGCCTACGTCAGAAATTTGATCGAAGAGGTGACTCCTGAGGTGAAGGAGAAAGGGATCGAGATCGTTCTGGAGACTCCTTCGACCCGAGTGCTGGCGCTCATCGACCCGCACCGGCTCACCCACGTTTTCTATAACCTCATCAATAACGCGGTGGATGAGATGCCCAATGGCGGTCGGATCTTCATTCGCGTCCAGGTCCGGGAAACGGACATCCTTACCGAAGTGCAGGACACCGGCAGAGGCATCTCGCCGGAGATAGCTGGCCAGCTCTTCCAGCCCTTTGCGACATTTGGCAAGATGAAAGGCACCGGCCTCGGTCTCTCTATCTGCAAGCGCATCATCGAGGATCACCGGGGTGACATCACCGCTCGCAGCGAACCGGGCAAGGGCGCTGTCTTCGCCTTCACGATCCAGTTGAACCGTTAACCGTTTCACCGAAGCAGCGCTTCCTTTCGCTTTTTATCCACGATGAACCGCATCCGTCTCCTGCCTGAAAATGTCGCGAATCAGATCGCGGCAGGAGAAGTGGTGGAGCGCCCTTCCAGCGTGGTGAAGGAGCTGGTGGAGAACGCCCTGGATGCCGGAGCCACCTCCATCCATGTCGAAGTCCAAGCCGGTGGACGCAGCCTCATCCGCATCACGGACGATGGCATTGGCATGAGCAAGGATGATTCGCTGATGTGCCTGGAGCGTCACGCCACCAGCAAGATCCAGCGGGCCGAAGATCTCGCCTCCATCCGCACCATGGGCTTTCGCGGCGAGGCCGTGCCCTCCATCGCCAGCGTCAGCCGTTTTACCCTGACCACTCGCGAACGGGATGGTGATTCACCGGACGGCACCCAGATCATCATCAATGGCGGCAAGATCCTGGAAGTGAAAGCCGCCGGTTGTGCACCGGGAACCAGCATCGAAGTCCGCCAGCTGTTTTACAATCTTCCTGCGCGCCGCAAGTTTTTGAGAGCGGAAGAAACCGAGCGCGCTCACATCCAGCATTACGTCACGCTCGCGGCTTTGGCCCGGCCTGACGTCGCGTTCACGCTGGTGCATAATGGCCGCCTGCTCTGGCAATACCCCGCCGTCACAGGCGATTCCAAGCTGCTCGCTTTAGGCGAGCGCTTGCGCGCGTTGTATGGGGGCGACTTGCAATTGCTCGAAGTCGATTTCACCGGTCATCTCGCTCCGGCTGGTGAAGTGATGGATGATGAACCCGAAGTCGATTCCACCTTGCGTCTTTGGGGTTTCATCGGTGCCCCCGGCGTCTCGCGCAGCACGCGTGAGGATCAGAATGTTTTCGTGAATCAACGGCCGGTGGAGAATCGGGGGCTGAATCACGCGCTGATGGAAGGTTATCACAACTCGCTGATGAAAGGGCGCTTTCCAGTGTGCTGCCTCTTTCTGGAAGTGGACCCGGCGGAGGTGGATGTGAACATTCATCCGGCCAAGCGGGAGGTGAAGTTCCATCGCGAGCGGAATGTGCGCCAGCTAGTGACGAAAGCCATCCGCGAAACCTTGCTGCGCTATCACACGGGCACAGGACAAGCTCCAGAGACTAAGCCCACCGCGAAGCCTGAGCCGGTCATCCCACAGGCGGAGCAACGGCATCTCGCCTTGCCTACGCCCTTGGAATTACAATCCACGCCCAGGCTGCCTGTTCCCGTGCCGAGCAAACCTATCGCGGACTGGCCGATTGAGCGCAGCGTGGGTGGCGTGCAAAAACCGCATCCTCCGCTCACGCAGACAACTGTTATTC
>JAJNBN010000428.1 GCA_021156225.1 Verrucomicrobiota bacterium
GAGGCAGGCGAGTTTGTGGCAGGGGTTTTCAGTCGCTCAGGTTTCAGTTCAAACGTGGTGAGCGTGGAATTCCGTTTCGAGTAGTTGATGAAGTTCAGAATCTTGATGCCGCGATGGGTGATCTCGCCTTTCATTCCTCCAGTAGGTTGCTTCGTGTAGGTGTCCGTGAAGCTGTTTCCGTCTTCGCTCAGCAGCTTGAGGGTCAAGGTGCCGAGTTCTTTGGTTTTGTGGAATGAGCATTTTACATGGCGTCCGGTGACCGTGAACTCGGCGGGCAAGGGGCCGGATACGTTCTGATCTTTGCCATCCGTGGTGATCGTGCCGGCGAAGGTCAGGGCATCAGTGCCTTCCAGACGCATCGTGATCTTCGGCTTCGGTGTGAGCAGATAAAAGACGCCAACAGTGATTCCAAGGATGAGCAACAGAGCGAGGAGAATGAGGAGAACTTTTCGCATGGCAATTCAGATAGGAAGAGGCAGATGAGGAGACTTTCCAAGCCTAAGATGCGGAAACGTCGTTTGGTTCTTGTTGATTTCCAAGGAGTTCTATGAGGTGAAATTATTCTGAAAAGTAATTTGACGAATGGTGGCGTTTTTGGGAAAATATCAGCAGGTCAAAAGATTGACCGGAACGAGGACCAAGGAAGCCTCGAAAGCCCCTGATAAAGGCGCATGCAACCAGATGTTGTGTCGTCATGAGCAGAGGGGGATTCGAGGGAAGAAAAGGAGGAATTTATGGCAGAACGAAATGCGCCAGGCGCACGGAAGAATCGGGGGAGATTTTTGCTGCAAAAAAGTTCTCGCGTGAAAGAGGGGGTTTACGCAACATGCGCCCTTCGATTCCGCGGTTGCGGCCGTGCTGACAATGAAAGCTAAGATCATCATCACTCCGAAGAAGGCAGTTCTCGACCCCCAAGGTCAGACAGTTGAGCGCGCGTTGGCCCATATGGGTTACACGGGCGTGGGCCATGTGCATGTGGGCAAGTATCTCGAGATCGAGGTAACGGGCGACAAGGAGACGGTCCGTCGCCAGCTCGATGAGGCTTGCCACAAGTTCCTGAGCAATCCGGTCATCGAGGACTACAAGCTGGAGATCGTGGATTAACCAAGAGTTACCCAGCCGAAAAGACTGACCATGAATTTTGCGGTGCTACAATTTCCCGGTTCGAATTGTGACCAAGACTGCGTGCATGTCTTGAAGAACGTGCTGGGCCACTCGGCCAAGCTCGTCTGGCACAAGGATACCACGCTCGGCGCTGTGGATGCGGTGATGGTGCCGGGCGGGTTCAGCTACGGCGATTATCTGCGCACAGGCGCGATCGCGCGATTCAGCCCGGTGATGCAAGCGGTGCAGCAATTCGCCGCGAATGGCGGTCATGTGCTGGGCATCTGCAATGGGTTCCAGATCCTTTGCGAAGCCGGTCTGTTGCCAGGCGCACTGGTGCGGAACCGTTCGCTGCAGTTCCGTTGTGAACCGGTCTATCTGAAGACGGTGACGAAGAACTCGGCGTTCACGAACAAGATCGCAGACGGCAAGATCATGCGGGTGCCGATCGCGCATGGTGAGGGTTGCTACTTCGCCGACGAAGAGACGTTGGTGAAGATGAACGCGAACGGGCAGGTGCTCTGGCAGTATTGCGATGTGGGCGGGAACCTGACGGATGATTCGAATCCGAACGGGTCGCTGCAAAACATCGCAGGCGTCTGCAACGAAGCCAAGAATGTGGCCGGTCTGATGCCGCATCCGGAGCGCGCGAGCGAGCTGATCCTCGGTGGCGATGATGGCAAGGCGATCTTCGAGAGCCTGATCCATGCGTTGCAGAACAAGGATGCTGCGAAGGCAGCGTAAGAATTTAATTTTAAGATTTTGGTTCCTGAAATGAGCGAGCCCGCCATCACTCCAGAGTTAGTCAAGAAGCACAACCTGACGCCGGACGAATACGCCCGCGCCGTGGACATCCTCGGGCGCGAGCCGAGCTATACCGAGCTGGGCATCTTCTCGGTGATGTGGAGCGAACACTGCTCTTACAAGAACACGCGCCCGGTGCTGAAGGGGTTCCCGACGAAGTCGCCCAAGATCCTCGTGGGTGCTGGCGAAGAAAACGCGGGTGTCATCGACATCGGTGACGGCATGGCGATCGCCTTCAAGATCGAATCACACAACCATCCGAGTGCCGTGGAGCCGTTCCAAGGTGCCGCGACGGGGGTGGGCGGTATCATCCGCGATATTTTCACGATGGGTGCACGGCCGATCTGCGGCTTGAACTCCCTGCGCTTCGGTAATCTGGAATCGCCGGAAGTGCGACGCCTGTTCAGCGGCGTGGTGGAGGGCATCGCGCATTACGGCAATTGTTTCGGCATCCCGCGAGCAGATCGCACGTGGTGCGGCGAAGGGCATCGGTAACCCGGTGTTCTACGTGGGGCCGGCGACGGGTCGTGACGGCTTGGCTGGTGCGGCGTTTGCCTCGCAAGATTTGACGGATGAATCCGCGCAGCAGCAACGTGGCGCGGTGCAGGTGGGCGATCCGTTCATGGAGAAGCTCGTGATGGAAGCCGTGTTGGAACTGCTCGCGACGGACGCGGTAACGGGCATCCAGGACATGGGCGCGGCGGGCTTGACCTGCTCGACCTGTGAGACGGCGGCTCGCGCGGGCACGGGCATCGAGATCGAACTCGACAAGGTGCCGCAACGTGCGCCGAACATGAGCTCCTACGAGATCATGCTTTCGGAATCGCAAGAGCGCATGCTGGTCATCGTGAAGAAAGGTCGCGAGTCCGAAGTGCAGCGCATTTTCGACAAGTGGGATTTGCCGTGGTCCGAGGTCGGTTACGTGACGGACACGGGCCGCATGGTGGTGCGTCACGGTGGCAAGATCGTGGCGGATATTCCGGCCTCGAAGCTGACGGATGATGCGCCGTTGTATCATCGCGAATCGAAGGAACCGGCTTATCTGCAAGCGGTCCGCGCCTTCACGCTGGAACAGGTGCCGACGGTATCCAATCCGACGGAGAATCTGAAGTCCTTGCTGTCCTGGCCGTCCATCGCCTCGAAGAACTGGGTGTATCGTCAGTACGATCACATGGTGCGCGATGGCTCGGTGGTTTGCCCGGGCTCGGATGCGGCGGTCATCCGTATCAAGGGTGATTCACTCCCGCTCTTGCCGGCGAGTTCGACGAAGCATGACGAGAAGGTACCGGAGAAATTCATCGCGATGACGGTGGATTGCAACGCCACTTACGTTTACCTGGATCCGTATGAAGGCGGTAAGATCGCCACGGCGGAAGCGGCGCGCAACCTCGCTTGCTCAGGGGCGATTCCCCTGGGTTCCACGGACAATCTGAATTTCGGCAACCCGCACAATCCGGAACTGTTCTATCAGTTGAAGGAATCGGTGCGCGGTATCGCGGAAGGTTGCACAGTCTTTATCGCGCCGGTCACGGGCGGCAATGTCAGTCTCTACAACCAGAATCCGCAAGGCTCGATCGACCCGACGCCGACGGTGGCGATGGTAGGCTTGATCGAGAAGGCGGAATACATCACCACGCAGTGGTTCAAGGACGAGGGCGATGCCATCATCCTGTTGGGCGACTTGGTGGATGGCACGGACCCGCTGCAAGGCTTGGGAGGTTCGGCCTATCTCAAGGTGGTTCACGGTCAAAAGACGGGTACGCCGCCGCGTTGTAATCTGGAGAACGAAAAGCTGCTGCACGATACGACACGCGCACTGATCTACACGGGCGACGTGAAGAGCGCGCATGATTGCAGCGAAGGTGGTTTGGCCGTGGCGATCGCCGAATCTTGCATCTCCGGCTACGAAGCACGCAATACGCCGCGTTTCCGGGGAGCGACGATTGATTTGAGTGCTTTTGACAAGCCGCGGCTGGATGCGATTCTCTTCGGCGAAGCGCAGGGGCGCATCGTTTTGTCGGTGGCGAAGATTAATGCTGTGAAAGTGGTTGAACGTGCTAAGTTGCTGGGCGTTCCGGCGACGATCATCGGCAGTGTGGGCGGCACGGACCTGACTATCAAGGCGGGCGGTCAGGAACTGAAGTGGCCGTTAGTGGACTTGCACGATGGCTGGTGGAACAGTATCGCGCGGGCGATGAAATAGCAGTGTGATTTTAAAACGGTGGAAGCACCTAAGTGTTTCCACCGAAATATTTTCTCCGCCTTGACTCAGGCGCAATGTCCTGAGATTCAAGGCGAAGCAACTTGATGCAGCACTACCCGAAACATTATTGCGGCGTATTCGGCATTTACGGGCACCCCAATGCAGCCGAACTGACGTACTACGGCCTCTACGCCCTCCAGCACCGCGGTCAGGAGAGCGCGGGCATTGTCACTTGTGATGGCGAGCAGTTTCGCGAACACAAGGGCATGGGCCTCGTGCCGCAGATTTTCCAGAATGACGTGCTGAAGACGCTCTCGGGCTCCATGGCCGTGGGCCACACGCGTTATTCCACCACAGGCTCCTCGCATCTGCGCAACGCCCAGCCGCTCACGATCGATTGCTGGCGCGGACGCATCGCGATCGCTCACAATGGCAATCTCACGAACGCCAGCGTGTTGCGTGATGAACTGGAAGCCAAAGGACAGATTTTCCAGACGACGGTTGATAGCGAGATCATCTTGCACCTCATGGCCCAGCCGACCTTGGGCGGGGTGGATAACAATCTCGTGCAGACGTTGCGCCGCATCGAGGGTTCCTACTCGCTGGTCATCATGACCGAGCAGGAGATCATCGGCGTGCGTGATCCTCATGGTTTCCGCCCGCTGTCCATTGGACGGGTAGGGGATGCTTACGTGCTCGCCAGCGAGACCTGCGCGTTCGACCTGATCCAGGCGAAGTTCGTGCGTGATGTTGAGCCCGGTGAAATCGTCATCATCAACAAGAACGGGCTGAAGAGCATTCAAGCGTTCCCAGACCATAAGCGCCGGGCCTTCTGCGTGTTCGAGTACGTGTATTTCGCTCGTCCGGACAGCAATATCAATGGTCGCAATGTTTATCGCACCCGCGTGGAGATGGGCCGCCAACTTGCGCGTGAGTTTCCCATTCAGGCCGATTTGGTCATTCCTGTGCCGGACAGTGGCAACTGTGCCGCTCTCGGTTATTCCTTGGAATCCGGCATTCCTTACGAGATGGCGTTCGTGCGTAACCATTACGTAGGTCGCAGCTTCCTGCAGCCGACGCAGTTGATCCGTGACTTCAACGTCCGGGTGAAGTTGAACCTTGTCGGCGATCTGGTGAAGGGCAAACGCGTCATCATCGTGGATGATTCTATCGTGCGTGGCACGACATGCCGCACACGCGTGAACAGTCTGAAAGAAGCGGGTGCCACGGAAGTGCATGTGCTCGTCTCCTGTCCGCCGCATAAAAATCCGTGCGTGTATGGCATCGATTTCCCGGATCGCAACAAGCTGATGGCGGCAAATTATACCATCGATGAGATCCGGGACTATCTGAATGCGGATTCGCTGGGGTATCTCTCGCAGGACGGCATGGTGGCTGCGACAGGTTTGCCGAAGAACAGTTTCTGCATGGCCTGCTATGATGGTGATTATCCCGTTCCGTATGATGCGAACGTGGACAAGCACATCATCGAGCATCGCCGCCAACGTGCGGAGAGCCTGGGTGATTCGCTGTTCAAGGATGAGAAGCAGCCCAAGCTGTTCAAGGACCGGGACGTCTAACAATTTGATCTGAATGAAGAAGAAAGCATACGCCGCCGCAGGTGTAGATATCGATCTGGGCAATCGCGTCAAAGCGACCTTGCCGCAGTTGCTCGCGTCCACGCATCGTAAGGAAGTGTTGGGCAAGGTGGGTGGTTTCGGTGGGCTCTTCGCGCTCGACGTGAAGAAATACAAGCAGCCCATCATGGTCTCCTCCGTGGACGGCGTGGGCACGAAGCTCAAGCTGGCCTTCGCGATGGACAAGCATGATACCATCGGTGAAGACTTGGTGAACCACTGCGTGGATGATATCGCGGTGCTCGGCGCAGAACCGCTGTTCTTCTTGGATTATCTCGGCACTGGCAAATTGGAGCCGCACGTTTTCACGGATGTCATCAAGGGCTTTGCTCGCGCCTGCGCTTACAATAACTGCGCGTTGATCGGCGGCGAGACGGCGCAGATGCCGGGCTTCTATCAGCCGGGTGAGTATGATGTCAGTGGTACAATCGTGGGTGTCGTGGAAAAGTCCCGCATGCTGGACGGCCAGAAGAGCGTCAAGAAGGGCGACGTGGTTATCGGCATGGAATCGAGCGGTCTGCATACGAACGGTTACTCGCTCGCGCGCAAGATTTTCTTTGAGACTCTCGGACTCAAACCGAAGAGCAAGGTGGCGGAATTGGGCAACACC
>JAJNBN010000429.1 GCA_021156225.1 Verrucomicrobiota bacterium
CGGGGCTGGGTTTCCCACGATCACGTACACGGGCGCGGAATCACCGGCCACACCCAGGTTGTCCGTGGCCCGCGCCACCAGTTCGTAGGAGCCCGCCAGGACGCTGTTCAAATCCAAGGTGAAAGGTGTCTCCATGTCCGAACCGATCAAAAACCCGTTCGCAAAGAAATCCACCCGCGCCACCGTGCCGTCTGAATCCGTGGCGGTGACGTTGATGGTTACCGTGCTGCCGACATCCGGAAAATACTGCTGCTGGGTGGGGCTGGTGATGGTCGTGACGGGCGAGAACGTGCTGACCGCGGCTCCGCGAAAAGCAGAGACGATGGGAGCTGTGTTATTCAGCGTCAGGGCATTGTTCGCCGCAGTAGGACCAGAGGCAACGCCGGTGGCTACACCGCGATAGAGCACATCGGGATTCGAGAAATGCGGGATGCCCGCTCCGACGTAAGACATCACGGTGCCGTAGGTAAAACCGCCGACCGGCACAGCGTACCCATAGGAGTACGAATAGGCGCCGCCGAACGTGCTGTTCGCGCGGTCATGGGCGCAGCCCATGTTGTGGCCCAGTTCATGGGCAAAGGTGTAGGTGCCGACCAGTTCCGAACGCAGCACCACGCTGAAACCTTGGGGCGCGAAACTAGTGGAAGGAGGCGACAGCATCTGGCTCGCCAAACCGGCTTCACTACCAGACGAATCCGTGACGAGACAGACCAAGTCCGCACCGTGAGTATCGCGCAGCGTGTGGACATTATCCATGAAGCCATCGCTGGTCGCCCGGACACGGTTCAAGTCCGTCTGCATGACGCCCGTCTCCGTGTAAGTCACCTCAGCCCGATGGACGAGCCGAATCTGCATATTCACCAGACTGCGGGCGTAGATGGTATTGGCCTCCATCACGGCGGCATCGATCGCGGCATGCATGGCCTCCGTGCTCCCGGCGGAGGCGCGGGCATCCGCCGTGTAAACCACCATGACGTCCACGCGCGTGATGGGGCTGGAGGAGCCCAAGAGCGGTGGCGGCGCGACCACCGCTTGCAGTCCCAGCGCAGGCTGAGGCGGCTGATTCAGTACCGCGTCATCATTAACCCCGCACCGTAGACGCTTGGCGGGATCGAGCTCCACAATGCGATGCCAGCCATCGCCGGCGTAACCGATGCGCCACGTGTCGCGTCCGGGAATGGAAATACTGCCGATGAGGATATCGCCTTGAGTGGCGAACACCACCATGCTGCCCGGGATGCCAGCCAGTTGACCGGACAGCGTCACGCGCCCGGGTCCGGGCATTTCGCGCCGGTTCATTACAGCGGTGAAGGAGAAGTTCGTGAAAAGATTCACCGTGAGCCGTGCCGGAGCGGGCTGGACGCTGAGAGCGGCAAGCACGTCGCGATCGATCATGGCCACGCGCTGGCGTCGCGCGTTCGGGTCCAACGCAAACTCTGAAGTCGTCGCGGGCGCTGTCTCGAGAAAGAGGTTGGGCTCAGTGCGAGGAGTCTGGGCGGTGCCTGTCGAGTGACTGGCTAGCAAAACACAGGTCACGAACCAGCAAAGCAAAGAGCGGCAAATTTTCATAACGGGCTAGATTCGCAAACGGCAGGTCGCCTCAAGGGGTTAAAAATGAGGCTAAACATTTTTTGCTACTATTTGAAGGTTAACAGTTTAGGACGTGAGGAGGCAAGGATGGTTGCGCGGTGATCTCCAAAAAAGTAACTCTCATTCCGTGAAACCGAAAGGAACGAGAAAATCAGATTTTTCGCTCTGGTGAAGATGGAACTTCCTCTAAAACAAGGATTTAGCAGGGTTGTAAATAGTTTTAGAAAAGATTTCACTAGGACAGCGGATGTCCTAGTGACCCCGTTAGAGTGGCGGCATGAAGTATAGAGTGATAACGAAGGACGGTAGATGAAGGTGCATTGAGGATTGCATCAGGGTGGCGATTGCGGTCCACTCGGAAACGATTTTGACGATATGATCCAGGAGGCGAACAGTTCAGCCAGCGGCGGCCCTCAGGCGCAAACTTACGAGGGCGGTGCGTTTCATCCGGCCTTCCCCAATGGTCGTGCCACAGGCATGCTGATGGTCGGCTCGCTGGCCATTAATTTCACCGGCAAGGCAGGTGAACTGGAACTGCCGCTCGCGGGGTTGGAGATCACTTTGGGTGGAGCATCCGATCGCATCGTCTTCTTCAAACACCCTTCCCTCCCTGAAACCACGGTGCACACGGCGGACCATGAGATCTTGAAAGTGAGTGTGTTTGCCGAACGGCCCGAACTCGCCGCACAAGTGGCAAGGGTGCGCGGAAAGAAGCGGAGCACTGTGGCGGTGTGGATGACCGTGCTGGGAGTCATTCTCGCATTGGTGGTGGGCCTCTTCGCCGCGCGTGATCCGATGGTGAATGCCGTGACCCGGCAGATTCCACCTGAATGGGAAGTCCAACTGGGAGAAGCGGCCTTCACCTCGATGACCTCAGGCAACCCGCCGATAGAGGATGCTTCTCTAGACCGGCAACTGGAAGCTCTCACTGGTCCGTTGTTGAAAGGCATCGGGGAACAGCCCTATCCGTTTCAGTTTCATATCGTGGAAGATAATACGATCAATGCTTTTGCCCTGCCGGGCGGGCATGTCGTGATCCATAGCGAGCTGATCCTGAAGGCCAAATCAGCCGAGGAAGTGGCCGGCGTGCTCGCCCATGAGATCGCCCACGTGACCAAACGGCATTCGGTGCGGAATGTGGTGAAATCTTCCGGGATGTATTTTCTGTTCCAGTTCTTTCTCGGTGATGTGAGTGACTTGGTGGGCGTGTTGACCTCAAACGCCCGCTATCTTCTGAACCAGAAGTTCTCGCGTGATTACGAGCGGGAGGCGGATGACACGGGTTGGGATTACCTGATCAAGGCGGACGTGAATCCGCGGGGGATGATCACGTTCTTTGAGACGTTGGCGCATGAGCATGACGACAATCCGGTGGCGGCGGTACAGGAGTCACTGTCTTTCATGAGTACGCATCCCGCCACGAGCGAGCGCATCGCGCGGCTGGAGGAGAAGGCGAAGGCCTTGCCGAAAGACCGGCAATATCAGGGATTCGATTTGAATTTTGCGGAGTTTCAAAATAGCCTCCGTGCGAAATTGAAAAAGGAAGTCGTGCCGGAGAAACCAGCAGTCAAATCCAACTCAGGGACAAAACAATGAACGTAGAGATGAAAGGCGCACCCTCCTTTGCCCATCTGCATGTGCATCTGGAGCCGGGAGAAAGCATCATCGCGGAAGCCGACGCGATGGCGAGCATGTCGGCGAACCTCGACATGAACACGAAGTTCAATGGCGGATTCTTTTCAGGATTGTGCAAACGATACCTGGGCGGGGAATCGCTCTTCGTGAATGAATTCGTCAACAATACCAACGAGGTCTGCAAAGTAACGCTCGTGCAGGCAACTCCGGGCAACATGCGCGAGGTGAATCTGAACGGCGAATCCCTCTGCCTGCAACCGGGCGCTTACATCTGCTCCACCCCGGGCATCAAACTGGGATTGCGATGGGCGGGCTTCGCCTCGTTCATCGCACGGGAAGGTCTTTTCAAACTGGTCGTCTCCGGCGCGGGCAAGGTTTGGTTCGGTGCTTACGGGGAATTGCTCGAAAAAGATGTGGAGGGCGAATACATCGTGGATACGGCGCATCTGGTGAGTTACGAGCCGCAATTGAAACTCAAGGTGCAGCTCGCGGGAGGCATTTTCTCCAGCTTCTTCGGTGGTGAAGGACTGGTGACGCGTGTGCAGGGCAACGGCAAGATCGTCATCCAGACCCGCAGCCTCACGGGCCTCGCGAACTGGCTCAACCCCCGCATCGGCTAAAGGAGAACACACATGGACATCAATCTGATTTTCCAACCGGGCAATTCCGCCGCGCGAGTGGCCCTGGGCCCCAATGAATCCATCACCGCCGAAGGCGGCGCGATGATCGCGATGAGCGGTGACATGGCGATCGAGACGACCACGAAGCAACGCGGTGGCAGTGGGGGCATCCTCGGCGGCCTCAAGCGCATGCTCTCGGGTGAATCGTTCTTCATGAACCACTACACCGCCGGACCA
>JAJNBN010000430.1 GCA_021156225.1 Verrucomicrobiota bacterium
CTGTCCAGTCCGGCGGGTCAGGAGATGTATATGGCAGCGCTGGGCCAGTATTGGAATTGCTGGGTGCAACAGTGGCTGGAAGCGCCGACTGTTCCGGGAGCAAAAACTGCCCAAGAAGTGCTGATGGCGATCTCCCAAGATCATCCGGCCAAGGGGACACTGACTTTCCGGAACCATGGTCCAGCTTCGGCTAGCAATACCAACGTGACTAAAATGGCTGCGGAAGAAGTTGTCGCGGGGCCTGAGTTTGTGGCCAGCGCGAACAAGTCTTTTGAGGCAGCGGCGGTGCAGCAGGGCCGGGCAAACGACATTGTGGCCGTAACCGCAAGCCGGCGGACGAATTTCGAGGCGGTGATCGACTTGAGGATGTTGAGGCCCTATGTGACCAGCAGAAAAGTGCGGACCAAGTTCGAGCTCCTGGATGAAAAGCCGACTGAAGGCGTGCAAGAGTCTGAGTTCCGTTTTCGTTGGCCTGAAGCGGTGAGAAGGTAAAACCAGTTATGCGCTTTGTGAAAAATTAATCCGTCAACCAGTCGTATCTTATGTTCAACCAAGTTGTACCCTCTGTCAGCCGTTTGCTCGCGAGCGTGATATTGCTCGCGTGGAGCGGTGTGCCCGCCTTTGCCGCGGCACCGGAGCCCGTTAAAGAAACCGCCGCTCCCACCTTTGCGTGGCCAGCGCCGATGGAGTTCCAGGTGGAGGAGACGACGCAGTTGAACGGCAGCAAGACGGTGTTCCGTCACACGCTGTCCTTCACGCGTGAGGAGAATGATTACCTGCTGGCGTGGACGGATACGAAGTGTCTCGAAGCCGGCGGCCAGAAGATCAAGAGCGAGAAATTGAAGGCCGAAGTGCGCCCCTTGGAGGCCATGATGGTGAGCCGCCCGCCTATGCGCATCAGCGCCACGGGCGAATATCTGGGCGCCGTGATGACACCAGAGATAGTGGCGAAGACCATCCGCCAACGGGAACAGGCGTTCCCCTCGTTGTCTGCCACTGATCACAAGAAATTTGCGGAGCAGATGAATTCCCGTGCGGGCATGGAGACGTTCGGTCGCGCCATGGGCCAGCAATGGAATGCGTGGGTGGGCCAGTGGCGGAAAGCGCCGCTCGCGGCCAACACGACCGCGAACAGCCAGGTGCCGATGTTCCTCGGCCAGGGCATCTTCGTCTTTGGCGAGTTGATGTATAACAACCACGGCAAGGCGCCCGGCAAGGGCACACAGTTCCGCCTGACTTCCGAGGAGCTGACGGCGGGACCGAAATATGCGCGCGCCTTGAGCAATGCGATGGGCGGCTTTGAATTGGAACGGCCACAGATCGTTTCCGCGGAACGTTTCGTCACTTATGAGACGGTGACCGGCCTCGATACGCTCCTTCCCAGCACGGCCAGCCGCAAGGTGGTCACGAAGATGGAAGTGAAGGGCAGCATGCCCTCCACCAAGGTGGAAGAATACGAGTATCGCTTTTTCTGGCCTGATGCAGTTAATATCAGGAAGTCAGCCAAATGACCATGTCCAAGCCTATCAACAGTCCGAATCGTTGGTCCGGTGTCATCGAAGCCTACCGGCGTTACCTGCCGGTGACCGACAAGACGCCCATCGTGTCCCTGTGCGAGGGCAACACGCCGCTGGTGCGCGTGGATAATTTCGTGAAGGCGATCGGCGGAGAGTTCGAGCTCTACCTGAAGTATGAGGGCCTGAACCCGACCTGCTCATTCAAAGATCGCGGCATGACCATGGCGGTGACGAAGGCTAAGGAAAAAGGCGCGCAAGTGGTCATCTGCGCCAGCACGGGGAATACCTCGGCTAGCGCGGCGGCTTACGCGGCGCGTGCGGGATTGAAGTGCGTGGTGTTGTTGCCGAATGGCAAGATCGCCCTCGGCAAACTCGCGCAGGCATTGATGTATGGCGCCACGACGATTTCCATCGAAGGCAATTTCGACGAGGCCTTGCGCATCGTCCGCGAACTCGGTGAGACGGGCAAAGTCGAGGTCGTGAACAGCGTGAACCCGGTGCGCATCGAGGGTCAGAAGACGGCTGCGTTCGAGATCTGCGATCAGCTCGGTCGCGCCCCTGACTTCCATTACCTGCCCGTGGGGAACGCCGGCAACATCACGGCGTATTGGAAGGGTTTTAAAGAATATTACTCGGTGCAGAGGGCCGATCGTCTGCCGAAGATGTGCGGCTGGCAGGCGGCGGGTTCCGCGCCGATCGTGGACGGGCATCCCATCGAGAAGCCGAGCACGGTGGCCACGGCCATCCGGATCGGCAACCCGGCGAGCTGGCAGGGGGCCATCAGCGCGATGAAGGAATCGCAGGGATTCATCGACAAGGTGACGGACGAGGAGATTTTGGCGGCGTATAAATTGATCGCGCGCACGGATGGCATCTTCGCAGAGCCCGCCAGTGCCGCTCCGCTCGCGGGACTCATCCGCAGCGTGAAGGCGGGCAAGATCCCGGAGGGCAGTGTGATCACGGCCACGATGACGGGGCATGGTTTGAAGGACCCGGACAACGCGATCAAGACGGCGGGCTTCGAAGCGACGGTGGTGATGCCGACGAAGGAAGCGGTGATGCGCGTGATCGGGCTGTAAGGTCATGGAGCCGCCGGTCCAAGTCAGATTTCGGCTGACCGCAGAGGTTATTTTGGAAGGAACGCTGGAGGTTGGCGCGCAGGAAGTGCGGTTCTTTCGCTACCTCAAGGTGATAGGCATGACGGTCCTGCCGTTGGTGCTGATTACCAGTCTGTTTTCGTTCAAGGCATTCATCACCGTGCTGCCTTTTGGGATCATGGCGTTGTTCTTTATCTTGGTCGGGCCGCTTCAAGTATTCCTGCTGAAACGGCAGATCCCGAAGATGAAGATCTTGAACGAGGAGATTTGCTGGACGTTTTCCCCCACCGGCACGGAGCAGGTGACCAACGAGTCAAAGAGTCAGGAGACGTGGAAGCTTTATCATAAGGCAGTGCGGACGAAAAAAGGCTTCCTGATATATCCGCAGGAGAAAGTGGCGTATTGGATACCTTTTGCCGCTTTCAATTCAGCCGCAGAAATAGAGGCCGTGGATGCCTTAATCGCTGACCAGATCAAAACTTACCGACGGACCTAGAAATCGGTTCGCTCTGCTTACACTTTCTTCTCGCGCAACAGATCCAGCGCGATGGCCGCTGCCGCCACTTCCGCGGCTTTCTTGCTCTTGCCGGTGCCCCGGGCGAGTTCTCTTGCACCGTGCCACACCGCGCATTCGAATTCACGATCATGGTCCGGGCCACTGGCCGAAACGACCTCGTAACGCGGCGCCTCCACCGATTCAGCCTGGAGAAATTCCTGCAAGGCGCCCTTGGGGTTTTCCACCTTGGGCAGATGATCCAGATTTTCGAGCTGGGAACGGAATTGTTTGATAAGCGTGGCGCAGGCACAGTCCTGACCGCTGTCCAGATAGACGGCTCCGATCACGGCCTCAAACGCATCTGCGAGGATGGAGGGGCGCAGGCGCCCACCGTTGGCCTCTTCGCCCCGGCTCATGATGAGATGCTCGCCGAGATTGAGGAACATCGCGCGTTCCGCGAGTGAGTTCTGGTTCACCAGGCGCGCGCGACCTTTCGTGAGAGAACCTTCATCCGCATCGGGAAAACGGTCGTAAAGTTCGCGAGTGAGACAGAGCTGGAGCACGGCATCACCGAGAAATTCCAGCCGCTGATTGCTCTCCGCCCCGCCCGACTCGTGGGACATGGAGGGATGCGTTAGCGCCAGGCGTAAGAGTTCCGGCTGGCGGAACTTATAGCCCAATGCGGCTTCCAGTTGTGCATGTGTACTCAAAGCTGCTTCACCAGACCCGATCAGGCCCGAAAGTGCTTACAACATCGATTTAAGGGCGGAACTCTTACCGGCTTACGACAAAAAGGGGAATCCCGTAGGATACGGACTTATGACGCGACTGGAGGCTCACTGGTTTCATCCAATCGCCGTTTATGTTCGGGGGCGTCCACGGAAGTAGGCGTGGGCGGCTCCCCGGGCTGACGTTCACCCGTCACCTCGATGACGAAAGCCGCGCCTTCACCCGACGTCTTCAATGGTGGT
>JAJNBN010000431.1 GCA_021156225.1 Verrucomicrobiota bacterium
TCCCTTCTCTGAACGTTGGACGTTGAGAGTTGGAAGCTGGACGTTTCCCTTTTTCTTCCTTCGCCCTTCATACATCAAACCCTACCCCACCCACTATGACATCCGCTGTCATACCGAAAAATAATTGAAAAATATTTCCGCGACCCCGCTCGCCAAAACGACTCCCATTCCTCCTCTAATTCTAAATCCATTCCCGACTCCGCTCCCCAGCGCCGTAGGCACGCCCCGATGACAGCCGTCGATGCAATCCACAATCCGCAGCCCCAAAGGCCCAAGAAACTCCGGCCACCCACCCAATTCCTCCACCACAAAAAACTCCAGCCCGTGCGCGGGTTCCCCGCTTCACAGACTGGAGCCTGACCCTATTTCGCTATTTAACGATTTCTTACTCAGCAGCTTCCGCCTTCGCGTTGGCAACTGAGGTGGCGATCTCCGTCAATTTCTCGTCGGCTGCCTTCTCCTCTTCCAACGTCGCCTGCAGCAGCTCCAGGGCCTCGTCGTGCCCCATGCTTTCTGCCCAGGTGCAGAGACAGCCGTACGAGGCGATCTCGTAGTGCTCCGCTTTCTGCGCCGCGGCGATCAGCGCCGCATCCAGCGCGGGCGAGCCATCATACTCATCCAGCACCTCGCTGCCTTCTTTGACGATGCCCTCCATCGCGGGGCACTTCTTGGCCTTCGCCGGTTTGTCTAGCAGCGCGAACACCTGCTCGATGCGGCTGATGTGAGTTTGTGTTTCTTCCAGGTGGGCCTCGAACGCCTCGCGCAGTTCATCGCTCTCCGCCGCCGCCGCCAGCTTCGGCAGGGCTTTGGTCAGTTGCTTCTCCGCGTGGAGCATGTCGGCCAGTTCATCCAGGAACAATTCATGTAGTTCGTTGTCCATATTATTTCAGGGTTGGATTTTTCGATTCGGGTTTTCTTGAGCCAGAAATGTGCCGCTTCGTATCCTCGCCAAATGGCTCTCCCAGAATAGGTAAGAGACCCCGCTCATCGGTCGGAACCATGCACCGCGCATTCTGCCGATGCACTTTGCCAGCCCATGCCACCCTCTTTTCTTTTCCGAACGAATTTTTCTCTGCCGAGGACCGCTGACCTCGGTTCCTGCATTTGAAGCAACCGCATCCGTGAGTTATCTTGCGATCTGACCACAACCGGATGTCACCGGATGCTTGTGTGGCCGGAAGATCACCTCTTCGTCATCATGAAGACCAAACCGTCGAAACGCCGTAAACAATCCCTCTCCGCCGCCAATCCAGACACCTTCAACCGTGTAGCGCGCAAAGCGGCGAAAGTTTCCGGGCATCCCATTGCTTTTGGCATCGCCGCAGGCACCATTCTCCTCTGGGCCGTCACCGGTCCTGTCTTCGGCTTTAGCGATACTTGGCAGCTCGTCATCAACACGACCACCACCATCATCACTTTCCTCATGGTCTTCCTCATCCAGAACACGCAGAACCGCGATAGCGAAGCCATGCAACTGAAACTGGATGAACTGATCCGTGCCAGTGAAGCCGCCCACGATGCCCTGCTGGATATTGAGGAACTGACCGAAGAAGAATTGGACCGCATCAAAACCCACTATCAACATCTGGCTGAGCAAGCCCGCATGGAACTCCCCTCCAAAACGCATAAAACCGAATAAGCACACATTCTTCGATACTCGCTTTTATTGGCCCGCCGGTGCAACCGGCTTTCCCTGCTTCCCTTCTTTTTCCACCTCCGCTAATCTCCCTCCATGAAATCCCTGTCCCGCCTGGCCTCAGGCCTCTTTGCCGTTTGCCTCTGCGCGTTCAGCCTTTCCACGCACGCAGCGGAAGCGAAGAAATACAACGTCCTCTTCTTCGCCGTGGATGACTTACGCCCGGAGTTCGGCGCCTACGGCAGCAAGATCGTGAAAAGCCCGAACCTCGATGCCCTCGCCGCCAAGGGCCTCACCTTCCAGCGCGCCTACTGCCAGCAAGCCGTCTGTTCCCCTTCCCGCTCCAGCCTGCTCACCGGCACGCGGCCCGACACCACCAAGGTCTGGGATCTCGAAACACATTTCCGCACTGCCATCCCGAACACCATCACCCTGCCGCAGCACTTCAAGAACAACGGCTACTTCGTGCAAGGCATGGGCAAGCTGTTCCACGGCGGTTTTGATGACGCTCCCTCCTGGTCCACCCCGTGGACGAACCCCAAGGCGCAAGCCTATGGCGCCAAAGAAAACATCGAACTCGTCGCCCGCAAAACGGCCGAAGCCAAGAAAGAAGGCCAGAAGGGCAAGCAGGCCAAACGCAATTCCCGTGGCCCCGCCTTCGAAGGTGCCGATGTCCCGGACGATACTTTTCACGATGGCGCTTTGGCCGACATGGCCGTGAAGGCCCTGCGCGACTTGAAGGATAAGAAGCAACCCTTCTGGCTCGGCGTCGGCTTCATCCGCCCGCATCTCCCGTTCGTCGCGCCCAAAAAGTATTGGGACCTGTATGACCCCAAGCAGATCGAACTGGCCAAGGTGACTACGCGTCCCAAGGGCGCCCCCGATTACGCCGTGCAACCCGGCGGCGAGATGCGTGCTTACCACAACATCCCCGATGGTCACGTTCCCGATGACATGGCGCGGCAGTTGAAACACGGCTACTACGCCGCCATCAGCTACATGGATGCGCAAGTGGGCAAGGTCGTCGCCGAACTCGAACGCCTCGGTCTGCGCGATGACACCATCATCATCATCTGGGGCGATCACGGCTGGAAGCTGGGCGAATACGATGCCTGGTGCAAACACAGCAACGTGGAACTGGACACCCGCGTCCCCCTCATCATCTCCGTTCCGGGCCAGAAGACCGCTGGTCAGAAGTCCACTGCCCTCGTCGAATTCGTGGATATCTACCCATCCCTCGCGGAACTCTGCGGCCTGCCTTTGCCCAAACATCTGGAAGGCACCAGCTTCGCGCCGCTCGTCAAGAATCCGGATCAAAAATGGAAACCCGCCGCCTTCAGCCAGTATCCGCGCGGCGTCGCGGGCAAACAGCTCATGGGCTACTCCATGCGCACGGACCGCTACCGTTTCACGCGCTGGGTCGAACGCAAGGATCACTCCAAGCTCGACGCCGTGGAACTCTACGACCACCAGGCCGACCCGATGGAGACCGTGAACATCGCCAACGACCCCAAGAACGCCAAACTCGTCGCCGACCTCACCGAGCAATGGACCAAAGGCTGGCAGGCCGCACAGTTGAAGGGGAAGTGATACTTCTTAATATCGGAAACGAAAAAGGGCCCGCTGTTCACAGCGGGCCCTTTCGCAATTAAACAAGTCGCGCGCTGCGTCTAATTATCCCCATCCAGCAACCCACCCAACCCGCCGAGCACCGAGCCTTCACCCACACTCCGCCCACCCGCTCGCGGTGCCGATGCAATGATCCGGTCCGCCAACCGGCTGAACGGCAGCGACTGCATCCACACCCGACCCGGCCCGCGCAACGTGGCGAAAAAGAGCCCTTCACCACCGAACAAGGCGGATTTCACGCCACCCACGAATTGGATGTCGAAATCCACCGTCGGCTGGAACGCCACCACGCAACCCGTATCCACCCGCAGCGTCTCACCCGTCGCCAGATCCCGCTGATGCAACGTGCCACCCGCGTGGATGAATGCCCAGCCATCCCCCTGCAACCGCTGCATGATGAACCCCTCACCACCGAAAAGCCCCGTGCCGATCTTCTTGTTGAAGGCGATCCCCACGCTTACACCCTTCGCCGCGCACAAAAAGGAATCCTTCTGGCTGATGAGCTCCCCGCCCACCTCACTCAACCGCACCGGAATAATCTTGCCCGGATACGGCGCACCGAAGGCGACCTTCTTTTTGCCGAGACCCTGGTTGTGAAACACCGTCATGAACAGCGATTCGCCCGTGAGCAGGCGCTTGCCCGCGCCCATCAACGATCCCAGGAACCCTTTGTTCTGTTGCGAGCCGTCGCCGAAGATGGTTTCCATGGCGATGCCATCCTCCATGTACATCATGCCGCCCGCCTCGGCCACCACGGCCTCTTTCGGGTCCAGCTCCACCTCCACAAACTGCATGTCATCCCCGTAAATCCGGTAA
>JAJNBN010000432.1 GCA_021156225.1 Verrucomicrobiota bacterium
AGCATCCGCCTCGGCCGTTCGCTGAATCTGCCAGCACCTTGCTCGGAATTTGAGGCGCTTGCCGAACTTCGCGGCATCGCCAGCGGGAACAAAGTGTTCCGCTCCTACATCGGCATGGGCTACTACGACACCATCACGCCGCCCGTGATCCAGCGCAACATCCTCGAGAACCCCGGCTGGTACACGCAATACACGCCGTATCAGGCGGAGATCTCCCAAGGCCGCCTCGAATCGTTGCTGAACTACCAGACGATGGTGTGCGACCTGACCGGGCTGGACATCGCGAATGCCTCCCTGCTCGATGAAGGAACCGCCGCTGCCGAGGCCATGACGATGGCCTACAGCATCAAGGGCAATGACACGAAGAACGTCATCTTCATCGCGGACACCTGCCATCCGCAAACCATCAACGTGGTGGTCACGCGCGCGAAGCCCGTGGGCATCGAGGTGCGCGTCGGCAATCCCGCCAAGATCGATTTCGACGGCAAACTCTTCGCCGTGCTCGTGCAGTATCCCGATACGTTCGGTGCGGTCACGGATTACACCGAGCTGTTCGCGAAGACGCATGCGGCTGACGCCATCGCCATTGCCGCGTCCGATCTGCTCGCACTCACGCTGCTGAAATCGCCCGGTGAACTCGGTGCGGACATCGCCGTGGGCAGTGCGCAACGCTTCGGTGTGCCCCTGGGTTACGGCGGGCCACACGCCGCCTTCTTCTCCACACGCGACGCCTTCAAACGCCAGATGCCTGGTCGTATCGTCGGTGTCTCGAAAGATTCGCGCGGCAAGGCTGCCTACCGTCTCTCACTGCAGACGCGCGAGCAACACATCCGCCGCGACAAGGCCACGAGCAACATCTGCACAGCCCAAGCGCTCCTCGCGAACATGGCCGCGATGTATGCCTGCTATCACGGCCCGAAGGGCCTTAAGGCCATCGCTCAACGCGTGCATGGCGTGACCACAGTTCTCGCCGCTGGCTTGGCGAAGCTCGGTCTGAAGGTCGAGCCTGCCGCTTACTTCGACACCTTGCGCATCAGCGTTAAGGACGCCGCGACCGTTCACTCGATCGCTGTGAAACACGGCATCAACCTTCGTTCAATCGATGCGGCCTCAGTTGGCCTCTCCGTTGATGAAACGGTTTCCGCGAAGGATATCGTTGAGCTGTGGCAGATTTTCAACGGTGACAATGCCCCTGACTTCACGTTGAAAGATGTGAACCAAGGGCTTGCCTCCAGCATCCCCGCTGCGCTGCAACGCACGAGCGAGTATCTCACGCACAAGGTCTTCAATCTGTATCACTCGGAGACGGAGATGTTGCGCTACTTGCGCAAGCTGGAATCGCGCGATCTCTCGCTCACGCATTCCATGATCCCGCTGGGCTCCTGCACGATGAAGCTGAACGCGACCGTAGAGATGTTCCCGGTGAGCTGGCCAGAGTTCGGCAAGCTGCATCCCTTCGCGCCGCTGAGCCAGACGCAGGGTTATCTCACGATGTTCAAGCAGTTGGAGCAATGGCTCGCGGAGATCACCGGGTTCGACGCCATCTCGCTGCAACCGAACGCCGGTTCCGCTGGTGAATACGCGGGCCTCATGGCCATCCACGCGTATCACCAGAGCAAGGGTCAGGTGAATCGCGACATCTGTCTCATCCCGACTTCGGCGCACGGCACGAATCCCGCCAGCGCCGTGATGGCCGGGCTCAAAGTGATCCCGGTCGCTTGCGACAAGGAAGGCAACATCGACGTGGCCGATCTGCGCGCGAAGGCCGAGCAATACAAGGACACGCTCTCCTGCTTGATGATCACGTATCCGTCCACGCACGGCGTGTTCGAGGAAAGCATCAAGGACATCTGCCAGATCATCCACAATTTCGGCGGCCAGGTTTATATGGACGGCGCGAACATGAACGCGCAAGTCGGCCTTTGCCGCCCGGGCGATATCGGCGCGGACGTCTGCCATCTAAACCTACACAAGACCTTCTGCATCCCGCACGGTGGCGGCGGTCCGGGCATGGGGCCGATCGGTGTGGCGAAGCATCTCACGCCGTTCCTGCCGGGTCATCCGGTCATCGCGCTGGAAGGCCAGCATAAGCTCGGTGCGATTTCCGCCGCGCCTTGGGGTAGTGCGAGCATACTGACAATCTCCTGGGTTTACATCCGCCTGATGGGACCGGCTGGCGTCACGGATGCGACGAAGTTCGCCATCCTGAACGCGAACTACATCGCCAAGCGTCTGCAAGAACACTTCCCGATCCTCTACCGGGGCAAGAGTGGCCTCGTCGCACACGAGTGCATCCTCGACCTGCGCCAGTTCAAGCTGGTCACGGCGGAGGATGTCGCCAAGCGCCTGATGGATTACGGCTTCCACGCGCCGACGTTGAGCTGGCCGGTGGCGGGCACGCTGATGGTCGAGCCGACCGAGAGCGAATCCCAAGCTGAGCTGGACCGCTTCTGCGATGCCATGCTCGCCATTCACGCCGAGATCCAAGCCGTGGAATCCGGCGCGTCAGACAAGGCGAACAACCCGCTCAAGAACGCCCCGCACACCGCGGACACCATCGCAAGCGATGCGTGGAATCGTCCTTACACGCGCGAGCAAGCGGCCTTCCCCCGTCCGTGGTTGAAAGATCACAAGTTCTGGCCTGCGGTCGGACGTATCGACAACGTGTTTGGCGATCGCAACCCCGTTTGCACGTGCGTGGGGATGGAAGCTTATCAATAAGCCGTTGCGATAAATTCTTTGAAAGCAAAACGCCGGGCAGAAATGTCCGGCGTTTTGTTTTTGGAGCGCGGCTTTTAAGCCGCTTCAACTCCCGAGAATCAAGAGATACCAGAAATTTCAAACCCCACCTGCATTCAGCAGACTTCCCCATTGAATATCTAAAACAGATCGAGACCTGCCGTTGCTCAGGTACGTTGAAGCGGCTTAAAAGCCGCGCTCCATCCTGCTGGTTGTCCCCAAATCTTTCCATTGCCGTGAACAAAGAGGCGTGTAGTCTAGACTGCTTCGCTGTATAGTATTGGAAGCGTTGAAAGAATTAGATGTCCGCCTTAGCTACAACTGAATCGTCCGCCACTCCTGCCACCGGCAGCAATGCGCCGTTGCGCCTGCCCGAACTGCTTGCTCCCGCCGGGGATTGGGAATGCGTGAAGGCCGCTGTGGAGAATGGCGCGGATGCCATCTATTTCGGCCTGGATAAATTCAATGCGCGCATGCGGGCGCAGAATTTCACGGAATCCTCCCTGCCGAAGCTGATGGAGTTTTTGCACCGGCGCGGGGTGCGCGGTTACGTGACCTTCAATACGCTGGTTTTCCCGAATGAACTGGAAGCGGCGGAACAATACCTGCGCTCGATTATCGCGGCGGGTGTGGATGCCGCCATCGTGCAAGACGTGGGCATCTGCCGCCTCATCCGCAAGCTCTCGCCGGATTTCCCGATCCACGGTTCAACGCAGATGACGGTGACCAGTGCAGCCGGTGTGGAGTTCGCCCGCGATCTCGGCTGCAATCTGGTCGTGCTCGCGCGTGAGTGTTCGATTGCGGAGATTGAGAAGATTCAAGCGGCTCAAGCAGCGAGCAACGTGAGCGCTGAAGTAAAGAAACCGAATCTGCCCTTGGAAGTGTTTGTGCATGGGGCGTTGTGCGTGGCTTATTCCGGTCAATGTCTGACGAGTGAATCGCTGGGTGGGCGTTCGGCGAATCGTGGGGAATGCGCGCAGGCGTGCCGCATGCCGTATGACTTGCTTTCCGATGGTGTGCAGGTGCCGCTGGGGGACAAACGTTATTTGCTCAGCCCGCAAGACCTCGCCGGGTTGGAAGTATTGCCCGGGTTGATCCGCAGTGGCGTGGCTTCGCTGAAGATCGAGGGGCGTTTGAAATCGCCGGAGTATGTGGCGAGCATTACGCGGGTTTACCGGCAGGCGTTGGACCTCGCGGCGAAGGAGATCGCTGCCGCTGCCAACCTGACGAATCGCGTGGATAGCGCGGCGAAGTATGATTTGGAGATGTCGTTTTCGCGCGGGCTGTTCACGGGATGGTTTGAGGGGATCGATAATCAACGGTTGGTGCATG
>JAJNBN010000433.1 GCA_021156225.1 Verrucomicrobiota bacterium
AGCGCAAGCAATCCGCGGATGAATTGCAAAAGGCGCACGACAAACTCATCGCGGCCGCGCGGGCGAAGGATGATTTTCTGGCGGCTTTGTCCCACGAATTGCGAACGCCGCTCAATCCGGTCCTGTTGATCGCCAGCGAAGGGGCGGAAGACATGGAGATGCCGGCGGAGGTGCGGACGTTGTTCGCGACCATCCGGAACAATGTGGAATTGGAAGCGCGGCTGATTGATGATCTGCTGGACATCACGCGTATAGCTCACGGCAAACTTTTGTTAAGCCTGGACCGGGTGGACATCCACTCGATACTAGGAGAGGCGCTGGCGATGGTGCAGGCGGAGCTGGATCAAAAGAAAATCACGCTGACCGTGCGGCTGGGAGCGGATCAACCGGTGTTGAAGGGAGATGCGGTGCGGCTGCAGCAGGTGTTCTGGAATGTGTTGAAGAACGCGGCAAAGTTCACCCCGACAGGCGGACAGGTGACGGTGGAAACGGCGACGCTGGCAGAGAATGAACGGGTAAGCATCAAGATCACGGATACGGGGATCGGACTCACACAGGAAGAGATCGACCGAGTGTTCGACGCGTTCTCGCAAGGCGATCATGCGGCGGTGGATGGCATGCATCGCTTTGGCGGGCTGGGGATGGGGCTGACGATTTCACGCAAGCTGGTGGAATTGCATGGGGGCAGCATTGTGGCGACTAGTGCAGGACGGGATCGGGGGGCCATTTTTGAAATCGTGCTGCCGGTGGCACAAACGGGAGGCCGAAAGAAGGTGGTTGAGCCTTCAGCCCACGCGGCGGTGGAAGAGGTGAAAGAGACGTTGCAGAGAAAATCGGGCCAACGGATCTTATTGGTGGAGGATCATGAGCCGACGCGCGATGTCTTGAAGCATCTATTGACGCGACGCCAGTTCAATGTGACGGCTGCGGGGTCCATTGCGGAAGCCAGCGAGATGGCGAGCAAGGACAAGTTTGATCTGGTGGTCTCCGATATCGGGCTGCCGGACGGGAGCGGGTTTGAATTGATGACGGAACTGCGGCGCAAGTATGGGCTGAGAGGGATCGCGCTGACGGGATACGGGATGGAGCAGGATGTGCAGCGGAGCAAAGATGCGGGTTTTGTGGCGCATCTGATCAAGCCGGTGCGGATGGAGTCATTGGAGAAGGTGCTGGCGGAGGTTTTTGAGGGGTGACCCGTTTTACCAGAGGGTAAATTTTCTTTCGCAACTCCGGATAAAACGATTGGATTTGGACGATTGAACTCAGGGCACTACGTGCTTCGGCTCACCCCTCACCCGGTTCCGCTTGGGGCGGAACCGACCTCTCCCCATTGAGGGGAGAGGTCACATTTCATGCGCTATCAATATTTAGCGTTTCTCTTGCAACCAGGCGTTGACGCGGGCTTCCAAAATCTCCAGGGGCATGGAGCCACCGAGGAGAATGATGTCGTGGAATTCTTTCACGTCGAATTTATCACCTAGTTGTTTGGTGGCGCGGGAGCGCAATTCTTTAATCTTCAATTCGCCGATTTTGTAGGCGAGGGCCTGGCCGGGCCAGGAGATGTAGCGGTCCACTTCGTTCACGATGTCCTGTTCGGCTTTCGGCGCGTTGTCGCGGAAGAAAGCGATGGCGCGGTCACGGTCCCATTGGAGGGCGTGGATGCCGGTATCCACGACGAGGCGCACGGCGCGCCACATCTCGTAGGCCGGGGACGGCTTCGTGGAGGGACAAGGCCATCATCTCCCAACGCGGACGGACTTCGGGGCGATAGAGGTTCACAAAATAAGTGCCGGCACGGGAGCCATCGGCGGCAGGTTGGCGATAGTAGGCGGTGGTGGTGTCCGGGGCGATTTTGGCTGGAATCTCTTCGAGGCCATACGGAGTGCGGGGCAGGGTGCGGAAGAGTTTGACCAGTAAGGGATCGATGCGCTTTGAGGTGGCGGCGTATTCCATGAAGAGGCGTTGCGGGGTCTCGCAGAAGAATTGTTTGTCGGTGCGGAGGAAGGTGAAGAACTCGGGCAGCGTGCCTTTGAAGCCAGCCAAGGCTTTGACTTTTTCCATCTCGCCACGGATGCGAGCGACTTCGCTGAGGCCGATGTTGTGGATCTCCTCGGGGGTGAGCTTGGTGGTGGTGAAGACGCGGGCGGCGTAGGCGTAGCGGGCCTTGCCATCGGGGAGGCGCCAGGCGCCGATGCCGGAAAGGCAGGCGGGGAGATACTCGTCCTTAAAGAATTTGTCAAAGCGCGCGAAGGCGGGGAGGACGGAGGTGTTCAGGGCTTGTTTGGCGGAGGCGATCAGACGTTCGCGGTCCGTGCTGGCGATGGTGGAGGGCAAGTTCTTGAACGGTTTGTAGAAGGGGCTTTGCTCGGGTGGAGCAACACGCTGCTTCTGAATCTGAGCGGGGACGCGTTGCATGACGATCTGGGGCTGGACGAGGCCGCGGCGCATGCCTTCGCGCATGAGGGCGATGGTCTGGTCCATCATCACGCCGAACGAGTTCAGGCGGGCGATCCAGTCCTCGTAGTCTTTTACGGTTTGGAAGCGCAGGGCGTCGCCGAGTTCGTCCTCGGTCTGGATGCCGCCGCGCTGGTTGACGGGCAGCAAGTGTTCACCAAAACGGAAGCCTTCGAGTTCGATCTCCAAGCGCCAGCGGAAGAGGTCGTAGTTGAGCTGGTCGGCGGTGGGGAGTTTGGAGCGGTCGAGGGATTGGATCTGCTTGAGGATGTTGCTGGAGCGCTGGTGTTCGCGCTCGATAGCGGCGAGGCTGAGGTCGGGCCATTTGTCATTGTAACGGCGGTCGCCTAAATGAGAGGCCCAGGTGGGCTGGGTCTGCATCACGTGTTCCCATTCGGCATCGAAGAGGGTGTGAAGTTTGGCGGATTCACTGGATGGCTTGGGTGGTTCGGCGGCGAGGAGAGCGAGGCTGAAGAAACAGCAGGCAAGCAGGGTGAGGGCTTTCATTCGGGGATAGGGCAGCAGGAGGGAGGGGTTTCGTCCAGAAGGAAGAATCAGCTCCACCTCTCCCCGCGCCCTCTCCCCCAGATGCCGCTGGCGGAGAGGGAGATGACGCCCGGTGCTGATGTATGGCTGTTGGTTTTTCAACAAATCTTTTAAATTCATGACAGGCTATAGGAGAACGTGAGTTGCCAGAATCGAACGTGGGTGCGAAATAATTGTCGGATTCTCCAACCCAGACGCAGTTATATCGATGAAACGCGACGTGATTAAACCAGATCAGGAACAAGACGATGAAGTGCTGTTACGGGCCTTTGTAGAAGCGGGCACGGAGACGGCGTTCAGAGAACTGGTGCGGCGGCATCTGGGGATGGTGATGGGGGTGGCGATGCGCCGGATGGGAGATCGCGGCCTGGCGGAAGAGGTGGCGCAGCAGGTGTTCACGGCGCTGGCGGGCAAAGCGGGACGAATAAATGCCAAGTCCAATCTGGGCGGGTGGTTGTATCGCGCCACGTTGCTGGAATGCTCTGAGATGATGCGCAAAGAACAAAACCGGAAACGCAAGTTGGATGCTTTTTCGGATCACTCGTTAATCGAGGGCGAGGGGCAGAGTGTGTGGCGGGAGGCGTTGCCGGTTTTGGATGAGGCGATCGAGGCATTGCCGACGGCGGATCGGAGCATGATCTTGCTGAGATTTTTTGAGCGGAAGAGTTTTCAGCAGATCGCGGCGACTATCGGCAAGAGTGAGAGTGCGGCGCAGAAACAGTGTGAGCGGGCGCTGGAAAAATTGAGTGCGTTGTTGAAGCGCAAAGGGGTGGCGGTGCCTGCGACGGTGCTCGCTGCCGGGCTGACGGCGCAGGTTACGGAAGGGGTTCCAGCGGGGTTGGCGGTGACAATTTCACAGAGTGCCATGGCGGGGGCCAAGGCATTCACGGCGAAAACATTAATCCTTCAAACTTTAGAAATTATGGCACAGGCAAAAACTAAAGCAGTGGCGGTGGTCCTGACGGTGGCGCTCGTTCCGCTCGCCATCCAATGGAACCAGAACAACGAGTTGCAGGATGAATTGGCGGCTTTGAAGAATCGGCTGACGAAGGTCTCGGAAGTGCAGAAGGATTCTGCCCAGAGGGAAGTGGCGCGGATATCCCGCAGGGAAGGGAGCCGCGCGGCGGTGAAGCTGGCCGCGGACCGTGAGCGGGCATTGGTGGCGGCTAATTCGCCGGATGCGCGAACTGCGGCCGAGAATTGGCAGCGGGCTTTGTTCGAGCCGGACCCGGTTTTGCGGGCGCAGCGGATTGCGGCATTACTCGGGAGCCTGACGCCGGAGATGGCGGCGAGTGTCGCGGAGACGTTTGAAGAGGCGAAGAAATCGGGCATCCAGTTTGGCGAGGAATACCGGCTCTTTCTGCGGGCGTGGGGGAAGCTGGATGGGGCGACGGCGATGGATTACGCGGCGAAAAAGGCGGAAGGAGAGAATACACCGGAGATGTTATCGACACTCGCGGGGTGGGCATCGGCGAGTCCGCAGCAGGCACGGGCTTGGGTGGAGGCGTTGGAGGAAGGGAGCACCAAGGAAGGGCTGGTCTATGGATTGCTGGATGGGTGGGCGATGAGTGATTTCGCGAGTGCGGCGGCGTATGCGGAGTCGCGTCCGAAGAGCGAGGCGCGTAATGAGTTTCGCAAGCTGTTATTGCAACGGGCGCTGGCCGTTGGAGGTGTGGCGGCGGCGCAGCAATGGGTGGAGCGGATCGCGGGTGACGAGCACAATTCAGTTTACAAGCAGAAGGCATTTGATGAGGTGATCCAGACGATGCTTTACCGTGATCCATCGGCCGCGGCGCATTGGATCGCGCAGAATGCGGGGCAGGCTTTCTCGAGCGGCAGTGCGGTGGCGGATACGGCGGCGAAGCTGGCGCAGAGTGCACCGATGGAGACGCTGAACTGGATGCAAAACCTGCCGGGACTCAGCGATACGCAGCGGGCTGATGGCGCCGTAGCGGCGATGGGCCAGTGGGTGGAGAAGGATCCAAAAGCGGCGGGAAACTGGATAGCTCAGAATCCGCAGCATCCAGCATACGACCGCATGGCAGGCCAGTATGCGCAGGCGATCGCGGAGGAACATCTGGAGTCAGCGCGTGCGTGGACACAGACCATACAGGATGAGAATGCGCGCTTGAACGCGGAACTGGAGAGTGCGCGGGCGTATCTCAAGAAGTATGGCGAGGCGGGGAAGCAAAGTTTAGTTGCGGCGGGGTATCGGCAGGAGACGATTGATCAGGCGGCGGAGAATCCGCATGGGGCCGTGTTTTTCACGGATTCATTGAACATGGCGCTAGTCAACGATGTGAATGTGCGTCTGGAGTCTTCCTATGGAGTTTGGGCTAACAGTGATGAGAAGGCGCTACAGGGGGTGCTGAGGCTTGCGCGATAGGTTGGTGTAGGGTGAGGCTGTAGAGCTGGTTATGTGGAGCAGTGATCGTGCTGGTGGGTAGTTTAGGGGCTGATACTAAAGCAGGAGGAGGTTAGGGCCTAAAGGTGGGGGCTGGATAGGGAGTGTTGCTTCCAAGCAAATTGGTAATATTGCATTGAGCAAACTTCTGATATTTTGCGGCGTGAAAACGTTGCAGAAGGGTTGACTTAGTCGGCC
>JAJNBN010000434.1 GCA_021156225.1 Verrucomicrobiota bacterium
AGGCGTTCAAGGAACGGTATTTCTCGCTGGATGCGGATGAGACGCTGGCGAAAATCGTGGTGGATGGGAAACCGGATGAGCAACGTTTCCGGCAATTGTTTTCCAGCTTGATTGACGAGGCCAAGGGCAGTGGACGAAAGGTGCGGGCCTTCGGCGAGATGGTGGTGCTGCTTTGGCAAGCGGGGAACAACGAAGCGTCGCTCCGGCTGGGACAGCTCTGGAGCAAGCTCTGCAAAGAAAAGGAATTTGCGCTGTTCCGTGCGTACCCCAAGAATGATTTCGCCGGGGAAGTGGATGCAAACATCAGAATGGTCTGTGCGACGCATTCCAAGGTGGTGGCGGTGTAGGCGGAGCTGAGGTGCGAATCGGTCAGACCAGTTTCTTGCGGATCTTGCCGTGGGCGCTGGTGAAGGGGAGGTCGTGGAGTTTTTCCAACGGATACCAATCACCGAGTTCGGCGGGGAGTTCGCTGCGTGATTTTACTTCGGCGCGGAAGGCTTCGAGGGTGATGCGGTAGCGGGTGATGGAGTGTTTAATGATGCAGAGCGGTTCGGCGGCGATGAAGGCTTTGCTCCAGGCTTTTTGCGCGGCGTTGAGCGGGTCTTTGGTCGGCAACTCCACTTCTAGATTTGGGAATTCCCAGAGGCCAGCATTGACGACTCCAGCGGGGCGTTGGCGAACGAGGACTTCGTTTTTGCGCTGAACGATGTAGGCGAAGAAGCGGCGTTGAGTGGCAGCAGTGCGTTCGCCGAGATTGGGTAATTCGCTCTGGCGGCCATCGCGATTTGCGAGGCAGTTTTTTTGCAGAGGGCAGAGGAGGCAGGCGGGTGTTGCTGGTGTGCAGATGGTGGCGCCGAGTTCCATCAGGGATTGGTTGAAATGGGAACAATGCCGAAGTTCGGCTTCCTTATTTTTTGCGGAGGGTTGTTTGGATGCTGCCTGGACGAGTTCTTCAGCAAGAGACCACAAACGGTTGGTAGTTTCCTTGGCTTTTGCATTTTCGCCGATGCCGTAGAAGCGGGTGAGGACGCGGATGACGTTGCCATCAAGCAACGGGACGGGTTGATCGAAGGCGATGCTGCCGATGGCTCCGGCGGTGTAGCGACCGATGCCGGAGAGGGCGAGGATGTCTTCGTGATTCGTGGGGAACTTGCCGTCGTGGCGCTCGATAATCTGGAGGGCGCCTTTTTGGAGGTTGCGGACGCGGGTGTAGTAGCCGAGGCCTTCCCAGAGTTTCAGGAGTTTTTGTTCGGGGGCTTCGGCGAGTGATTGAATGGTGGGTAGTTCGCGCATCCAGCGTTCCCAATAGGGGATGACGGTCTTTACCTGCGTTTGCTGGAGCATGATCTCGGAGACCCAGATGGCGTAGGGATCGGTCGTGCGACGCCAGGGGAGATCACGGGCGTGGGCGCGGAACCACGCGAGCAAGCTGGCGACTGGGAAGGACGGTGACGACATCGGGCGGAACGATGAGGTTCAATATTTGAAGATTAAAGTTCAAATTTGGGAAAACATCGACAAGGTCGGCTGCAACTGCTGTTCTTCAGAAGTAGACGCTTCTGGATGCTTTGATGCTCGGCCCCCGCCCCGGCCTAAGCTGGCTGGAGCTTTTCCTCTTCCGAACTAGTTGAAGCAACCGCAGGCGTTGCAGTCATGACTTAGGTTCAGCAACCGGTTCCTGCCGAACTTCCGCAGGCATTACTGGCGGCACTTCGGCACGACTGTTGGAGTTTCTTCCGCAGACACAGGTGCCGGGCCTGGATGACCGCATTTGCAGTTGAGATGTTCTGCCAGTGAGGATTCTCACTTGGCTGGCAGTGGGGCTGTTCTTGATAGTCTTTATGCTGATGCCTACGAGGCATCACTGTGTTTTGGAGCGTGTATCTGATGTTTTACAGCCCAGTGATCACCACCAGATTGCCACGGTTGGCTTTTCATTCTGTCGCCTTACTGGCGGGAAGATTTCAGTTGCGTATCTTCTGATTGCCTTGGCCGTGCTCACCGGCGTGTTTTGTGATACTTGGTTTGGCCTTCGCCTTCGATGGTATGAGTTTTATCAATTTTTAAAGTGAGATGCGGCCTAACCATCCGCTGCAACCAACGCTGGATGGCGCTAGCATGTCGGCATTCGTGGGCCACGCCACCGGCCCGGCGCGCTGAGCTTTTTCGTTAGGCGGCAGCACAATTTATGAAACCAAACAGGACCTGCAGGAACTGTGGCGGCACGGAGTTTTATTCACACGCTGTGAACGCGAAAGGTCACATGGACTTGTTGCCCATTGGGTTTTGGTCACAGGGAAAGTTCGGGCTTCGCGTGTGCGGGGGGTGCGGATTGACAGACTGGTTCGTTCCAGATGAGTATTTGCCGAAGGTGAGAGAGAAGTTTTCGCGAGATTGATTTTTATATGACGATTTTGCCGCCTAAGGGGAGCAGAATGTCGTGCGGAAGATTCCGGTGCGGTCGGAGACTGAGATTCAGGAAAGTAGTATGAAATGAGGCAAAATTTGCTCGACAAAAATATTGACCAGTGCGAGGGCTGGCAATAGGTTCCAGCTCAAGGGATAAAAGGAGGATATTGGGATGCTATGAATTATTTCGCATTTTGCGAAACATAATTATGGTGTTTTCCGCTCATTTACAAAATACACAAATTCGAATTCGCGCCCAGACAGAATGCTCTGATTAGAGATGGGAGAACAGACTATATGCACCTTTCAATGGTAATTCCGGTGTTCAATGAGGAGAAAAGCTTGGTTGAGCTTCACAGCCAAATTATAGCTGTCTTGGAGGTTTCGGAAATCAATGGTGAGATTATTTTTTTGGATGATGGCTCAACTGACGGCAGTTGGAAGAAGATCACCGAGTTAGCCGGACGGGATGGCCGTGTCAGCGGTATCAAGTTTCGCCGCAATTTCGGCAAAGCCGCTGCTCTAAACGAGGGCTTTGCAGCGGCGAAGGGGGACGTAATCATCACCTTGGATGCTGATCTGCAAGATGACCCGAACGAAATGCCGCGCCTGTTGGAAAAACTGGCGGAGGGATATGACGTGGTGAGCGGTTGGAAGAAAAAACGGCATGATCCCTGGCACAAAGTGTATCCCAGCAAAGTCTTCAACTGGCTCGTGGGCTGGTTGACTGGGGTTAAGCTGCACGATCACAACTGCGGCATCAAGGCGTACCGCCGCGAGGTGGTGCGAGAGGTCAGACTTTATGGTGAGCTGCACCGTTTCATCCCGGTTCTGGCGCACGCCCAGGGTTTCAAAATCGGCGAAGTTCAAGTGAACCATCGGGAGCGATTGCACGGGCATTCCAAGTATGGCATCGCCCGGTTTACCAAGGGATTTTTAGATCTGCTGACCGTGCGTTTCATGACGGCTTACGGTGAGCGTCCATTGCATGTGCTGGGCCTTATCGGCTTGGTTTCTTTCGCGGCCGGTTTCATCGGTCTGGCCTCCTTGGCTGTCGCCTGGACAGCAGGATACCGGCCGATAGGCAACCGACCCGTGCTTTTTTATTCTCTTGGTGGACTCATCTTGGGTGCGCAAATGTTGAGTTTTGGCATCTTGGCCGAGTTGATCACCTGGCGTTCTTTACGTCAGAACGGGCAGAATAACCCGCCGGTGTCTGCGCGCGCAGGCGGCAGCTACGATTCCCTTGCAGCAGCGAACGGAAATGTCAGGGCTGGAACGGAGATGAGGAACCGCGAACTGGCCGTTACTTCAACCGGCGGATGAAGTTGGCCAGCTCGTAATAACGCTCCACGTTAGATTCCGTGGCGGCAAAGATATGGCCGGCGTTGGCGTGGTAGATCGTCGTGACGGGGATTTGCCTGCCGCAGGCCGCCATGCCGAACTTTTGCACCATTTCCAGACGTGGGGCTGAATCCTTTTCCCCGATGGAAATGAATACCGCCGGGAAGCGGAAATCCGAGGCGTTGAGCTGCGGAAAGCGCACCGGGCTGTTCAAGGCCGCTCCGCGCCAAAGCTCCGGTTCCCGTTCCATCAGCTTACTGACTACTTCCGTGCCGCTGCTAAAACCGGAGAGAAAAATGCGGTT
>JAJNBN010000435.1 GCA_021156225.1 Verrucomicrobiota bacterium
GACCTGCACCGGATACGGCGCACTGATCCATTCATCCATGAAATCCGGCACGCGCGCCGCACTGGCGGCCGGGCCGAATTGATCGGCAGGCAAAATGATATCCGCCAGTGCCGCCGTGGTTTCTTTCTCTTCCTTCGTGAACGTCAGCGGCCAGAAATCACCCGGATTATAATACTGCGAAACGTCCGGATCTTGTCCGTAACCCTTGGCCGTGGGCTTCGCTGGCTCGACCGCATTGGCCACGTAGTTCAATGATTCCAATGCGCCGACCTGCATCACAGCGGTGGCCGACGCAAACCATTTCAAGACCGTGCGGCGTGAGAGACGCGGAGTTTGTTGCTCAGAATTTTCCATAAGGCAGATCGGTTAAAGGTTTCCTTTGCGCGCCTGTTCCACGATGTAATCACCCGTGCGCCAGGCCAGCGCCATGATGGTGAGCGTGGGGTTCTTGTCCGCGTTCGAGGGGAAGGGCGTGCCATCGCACAGAAAGAGATTCTTCACATCCCACGTCTGGTTCCAGCTATTGCACACCGATTTCTTCGGGTCCGCGCCCATAAGCGCACCGCCGACCTCATGGATGATCTTGCCGCCGGGCTCGATGATATCATGGCCCGTCTTCACCTGCTTGCTGCGCACCGTGCCGCCCATCGCCTCGATGAGCGCGCCAAACGTCTTCGCCGCATGCAAAGCCATGTTCAGCTCGTGCTCGCTCCATTTCCAATGCCACTTCAGCACCGGCACGCCATAATCATCTTTCACCTTCGGATCCAGTTCCGCGAACGAACCTTCATTCGGGATCATCTCACCACGGCACGCATAACCGACGAAGGACCCGTAATAACGCCGCGCCTCTTCCTTGAACTTCGTGCCATACGCACCCTTGATGAAATCGGAAGGTGCTGGATTACGTCCACCGGGCATGCCGCGCGAACCGCCCATTTCGATATGATAACCGCGTGCGAAATTCAGTTTGCCCGCAAGCTGTTCCTTGTAGAGCCACCATGGCGCGTAGAAGTGCGAACCGCCTGCACCATCTTCATTGTGCGGCGGCAGGTTCTCCAGCGCCGGCACATGGCCGCTCACGGAAGCACCCACCGTATCCATGATATACTTGCCCACCAGCCCAGTGCTGTTCGCCAAGCCATTCGGATGCTGCGCATTCTTCGTGTTCAGGAGGATACGCACTGTCTCACCACTGCTTGCCGCGATGACGACCGCCTTCGCCTTCACGCGCTCTTCCTTGCGCGTCTTCTTGTTGATGTAGAGCACCCCATTCGCCTTGCCATCCTTGCCGATCAGGATTTCCCGCGCATGCGCATCAGAAAGAATGTCGAGATTGCCCGTGGCCAAGGCAGGGGGCAGATGCACCGTGGTGCTCTGGTAATTCGCCCGGATGTTGCAACCGCGCACACAAGGTGTTGCCCAAAAGCACGCCGCTCGCGCCCGCATGGCTTCCGCTAGAATCTTCTGCGCGCTCAGATTCTTCGGATGCAACTTCGCCGGGATTTTGTCCGCATCCAGCGTCTTCGTCAGCACCGCGCGATGAATGGGGATGATCGGGATACCGAGCTTCTTCCCATGCTTCTGCGAATAAAGTTCCGAGGCCCGACCCTTCGGTGCCGGCAGCAAAACTCCCTTCGGCGAATTCGGCGTGTTCTCCAATCCTTCGTTCGTGCCGTAAACACCGATGAGCATCTCCACCTTCGTGTAATACGGCTCCACGTCCTTGTAATTCAACGGCCAATCGAACCCCAGTCCATCGCGGCTGTAGGGCTTGAAATCATACTGACCGTTGCGCAGGGAAATGCGCCCCCAGTGATTCGTGCGACCACCCATCATGCGTGCGCGCCACCACCAGAATTGTTCCTCCGGCTTATCACTCGCCTGCGTATAAGGCTCGCCTGGAACAGTCCAACCGCCATTCACCGTGGCGTCGGAGAAGCCGAAGAATTTATCCGGCGTGGAGATGCCCATGAGGGGCATTTGATCCGGCCGCTGGAACATCGAGGTCTCCGTATCCGGATTATAACTGCGCCCCGATTCGAGCATAATGCACTTTAATCCTGCCTGGGTCAGCGTGTAGGCCATCTGGCCACCACCGGCCCCGGAACCGACAATCGCTACATCATACTCCGGTTGCACTTGGTCACTCGTGATGAAAGGCATAGGGAAAACGTAGATTTAGGAAACGCTCGCGTCGAGGAAACTGTGGAGCAGTATTGATACTGGAAGTTTGACCTCAAGAGAGGGGCGCGTTCAAGCGGACCGGAACTCGCTACAAAGTCCCTCACTTCTTCGGTGCGGACGGAGCCTCTTTCAAATTCGTCTTCAACCACCCCAGCAGACTGGCGATATCCGTTGGCGTAAGCGTCTCGGCAAAAGACGGCATCAACGAGGCAGGCAGACGTCGCACACCTTTGACGTCCTTGCGCAGCAAAACATTTTCCACCCCGCCAGGAGAAACTAGCGTGAGACTCGTCGCGCCATCGTCCTTCAACAAACCCAGCACCGGCGTGCCTTCCTGCGTATCCACGCGAATGGTCTCGAAGCCGGGGCGGATGTGTTCATTGGGCAACAGAATGTGTCTCAGCAGCGTCTCTTCCGGCACCGCCAGCTCACCCATCAAGTCCGGGCCAACCTCAAAGCCTTCTTTCCCAACCTTGTGACACGTCATGCAAGCTTGTTGAAACAGTTCATGCCCACGCTTCAAATCCCTTCGACCAGAAAGCGCAGTGATGAACTTTTTGAAGCTGGCATCGCTGACCTCCATTGCTGGTGGTAGCGCACCGGACGGAGCCAATTCCTCACCTTCCACTGCTGCGAGCACAAAAGTGTCCTCCAATGCGCGCGTAGCTTTCCGCACTTCTGCCGAAGTGCTCGCCGCCAATACAGCGAGCGTCTGGCGGGCGGATTTGTCCTGCAACGGCTTGCGCGGCGCATTCTTCCGCCCTTTGGCGAGAGCATCCAAGATGAGCGCTTGGTTCTCCGCTGAAGTCTTAGGCAGCAAGGCCAGCGTGCGGGCCAGCTCCCATTCATCCCGCCGTGCCGCAATCGTTTTGGCGAGCGGTTCCCACAAGGTTTTAGAATCACCCGGTTCGCGCAAGAGCTCGGTGAGCATAGCTTCCCCGCGACCATGCAACGAAGAGACGATGGCGCTATCCATCCACCGGTAGTTCAATTGCGTCCGCGCCAGATTGGCCAGGGCAGTGAAAGCGCGTGGGTCTTTGGATTCACCGAGGGTGAGAGCGAATTGGAGGATTACACGGGGGTGTCTCTCTTTGTCAACGAGTTCAAGAATATGCTTCAAAACGCTTTCATTGCCTTGTTTCAACCATGGCTCACATAACTGCAAGCCAGTGACACGCGTTTCGACATCAGGCCAATTAAAAGCTGACATGGCATAGCCTGGTGTCAGCAGCCCGATTCCATCCAAGGTCCGCAGGCCGAAGATGTGCATCGACGGTCCATAGCAAACATGGATCGCGACTAGTTTTAATGCTTCTTCTCCAAGGGTATCTTTCCTCTCAATTATCAAGCGTTGGGCGGTTTGCTTTTGCCAAAATGTTCCATGCATGAGGCGTAAAGCCAAATCCTTGCTACCCAGTTTACTCAAATCCGCCGAAAGCGACGGCTTCGCATCCTGATGCGTCAGCCGGTAGATGCGCCCGCGATCATGTCCCGCATAAAGCCCATACTGCTGCTGGAGATGACGCGGGATGGCTGAGTAGTCCTCGATGATTTCCCGGTAATAATCCACCACGTAGATGCAACCATCCGGTCCATGATTCAGCGAGATAGGATGACTCCAGGAATCTCGCGAAGCAGCAAACTCCGATTTCTCCTCACCCGGCACCCGCCGCAGATTCAGCATCGTCCCGTTCTCTTGGATGGCCGCACGGTGGATCAGATTTGCCGAGGGATCGCAGACGAAGTATTGCCCCCGCAAGCCGGGCAAAACGCTGTCCTGATAGATGAGCGGACCGCATCCAGAAGTGAACCAGCCTGTGGCATCGCTGTCCGAGGCACCATAGCGATCACGATAATATTTGA
>JAJNBN010000436.1 GCA_021156225.1 Verrucomicrobiota bacterium
TCTTGTCGAGCGAACGGTTCTTGAACTGGTCCTGCAAGCCCACGTGCGTCACATCATTCTTCGCCACCACCAGGCAGCCGCTCGTGTCTTTATCCAACCGATGCACGATGCCCGGTCGCGCCACGCCACCAATGCCGCTCAACTGCCCCGCGCAATGATGCAGCAACGCATTCACCAACGTGTGCTCCTCATGGCCATTGGAGGGATGCACTACCAAGCCCGGCGGTTTGTTCAGCACCACCAAATCCTCATCCTCGAACAGAATTTGTAGCGGGATATCCTCCGGCTTCGTCTCCATGGTGCGCGCTTCGGGCCAGCGGATATCGATCTTCTCCCCCGCCTTGGGCGAATGTGTCGCCTTCACTTTGGTGCCATTGACCTTGATATCCCCTTCCTCGATGAGCTTCTGCAGATAGCCACGTGACACCATCGGGAACTGCTCCCGCAGATACACGTCCAGCCGCTCGTTCGGCAGCGACTTCTCCACCACGATGCTTTCCTGTCTGTCAGCCATACCTACTTGCTGCCTGTCTTGGGCGTCGTCTCCACTTTCGCCGCCACGTTCACCCGCTGCCAGGCGTATAACGCGATTCCCGCCAGCAAAATGACGATGCTCACCTTATGCGCCGGCGTCATCCATCCGCCCAGGTAATATTCCTTGGGATAATCGCCACGAAATATTTCCACCGTGGAACGCACGATGGCGTAACCCATCAGGTAGATAGCGAACACCTGTCCCTCAAACTTCCGCCACTTGCGGAACACCCACGCGAGCGACAGATAAAGCGTGAAGTTCAACAACGATTCATAGATCTGCGTCGGATGCACCGCATTCGGATACGTCTCGTGCGAGGCCGGAAACTTGATCGCCCATGGCAGCTCACAAACCTTTCCGTAACAACACCCATTCATCAGGCATCCCAAGCGTCCGATCGCATGCCCCAGCGCCACACTGGGCGCCAGCACGTCCGCGAACCGCCACAACGGAATCTTGTTCAACCGGCAAAAGAGAATGCACGCCGCTGACGCACCAAACAGACCGCCATAAAAAACCAGCCCCCCTTGCCACACCGCGAACACATGCCAAAGCGGTTTCCCCGCAAAACTCTGCGGGTAAGAGATCACATACACCAGCCGCGCGCCGATGATCGTCCCGATGATCAACCACGGCCCCACGTCCGCCACCTTCTCCGGTGAGATGCCCACCAGCACTGCCCGCCGGCTTGCCGTCCACAACGCCGCGATGAACCCCAGCGCCATCAAGGCCCCGTACCACGTCACCGTCAACGGTCCTGCATGAAATAATATCTGATCCACAATCCCTCCACCCTACTTCCCTGTCGGCGGAACCACAAGCGGCAGCGGCGTATTTGCCGCGGTTTTCACCGGAGCCGCCGCCGCCACGATCCGCTTCAAGTAACGCATCTCCCTCGTTTCCTCCACATACTGCTCCAACTTTAGCAACCGCTCCGCCAGCCCGAAATCCCCATTTGCCAGCGCAGTCCTGACCGCCAGGCAGAGGAAATGGTCCGGTTTCCATTTCAGTCCCTCCCGCGTCGTTTTCGAGCCCAAGTCATTGATCGTCTTTTCGATCACCTCCACGCCCTCGCGCCATTTTGCGGGCACAGTGTAGATTTGCGCCTCCGCCGTCAGCACCGCCTTATGTTCCGCTGTCACCTCGGGCGGCAGGTTCGGCAAATTCTTATAGCCCTCATACGTCTGGAATATGAAGGGCGTCGGATTGTTATCCGCGAAGACCGGCACCATCGTTTCATTCGTCCCCGCCGTGAACCGCTGCTTCAGGTAACTCGTCAATATCGGATTCACCGATTTGTAGTCCTTGAAGATCCCCATCAACTCCGTCGTCGTCAGACTTCGCAGAATCTTCTGCTTCTCCGCGCTCGCCAGTGAACTCTGCCACGTCCGCTCATCGAACCGCAAAAAATCCTCCGCTCGTTGCCCCAGGAAGAACGCTCGCGGCGCCTCATACTCCAGCACCGGAAAGGCGTCCGATTGGACGGCCATTCCGTCCGGAATCGCAAAGGCCGTGCGCGCGGAAGCCATCTGCCGCAGGAAAACATGCTCTGGCTTCGTCAGTCCGATCTTCTCAAAATCCTCCCGCACGAGCGGCCGTTCCATCGCCTTGCGCACACCGTCCAGCGACATCGCCCACGGCTTCGTTGAGCCGACCATGATGAAATCCCCCGTGCCTGGATCCCAGATCTCCATGTAGGGAAACACCGTCGAGAATGTCTTCGTCACCAGGTCCACCACACCATCATGCATCTCATACACGTGGAACCACTGCACCACTACGCCATCCTCCTTCAGATGACTCGCCGCCAGCTCATAGAATTCCTGGCTAAACACACTCCCCACCCCCGCCAGCCAGGGATTCGACGGCTCGCACACGATCACATCATAATTCTTCTTCCCCAGCTTCAACACCGTGCGCGCATCCTCAAATACCACCTTCACCTTCGGATCCTTCAACACCTCGCGATTCCACTTTCCGAACAACGCCGCCGATTCCACCACCGGTTTGCAATTCTCCGCCACCACGATCTCCTTCACATTCGGATGCGTCAGCGCCGCGCTCGCCGTGATCCCGCTGCCCAATCCGAGGATGAACATGTTCTCGGCGTCCGGCCGAGCCAGCAACCCGAGATGCCCTAACAACAACTGCGTCGAAAGATCGCCGTGGCTCGATGCATCCGTCTTGCCATTGATCCGCAGGGAGATCTGCTGCTCACCTTCGTGCGTCACGCTTTCTACCGATACCGTCGCGTCGGGAGCATCCTTGTAGTAGATGATCTTCACCTCTTTGGCCCGTCGTGGCAGAAAACTGTAATTCACCACCGTCTCGCGCAGGCGGAACACTCCGGAGCTCATCACATGCTGCCACGTGTCTCCGCCCGTCGCCATCGTGAAGAGCACAAAACCGCCCACCAGGCAGGAGCCCATGAAGGCCGATTGCAAACGGTTCTTTGACGCCAGCGCGATCCCCCCCGCGCAAAGTGCCAGCGCCAAGATGCCGAACGCCGCCCGCACGCCGAACACCGGCATCAGGAAAAACCCGGTGAGCAACACGCCCACCACCGCCCCGATTGTGTTCCACGTCAGCAGCCGTCCCACGTGTTCCGCCAGGCCGCCCTTCCCGTCTTTCCCCGCCCGTATCCACAAGGGCAACACCGCCCCTAGCAACGCCGCCGGAATGCCCAGCACGATGATCGCGATCAACACATTCAATACCAGTTGCAGTTGATACCCGGTAGCCGTCCGTGCCACCGCCGTGCGCAGTTCGCGGTATATATTCACCCATCCCTCCGCGCTCCAGATGAAAAACCCGATCCAAAACGCCGCCGCCACCAGCAGCACCACCGTCGCCAATTCCCGCCGCGCCCATTGATACTTGGGCGATGAAATCAATCCCGCGCCGAACCCGATCCCCAGGATGAACGCCACCAGCACCAGTGCGAATGATTGCAGCGACGCACCGAACAGCAATACCAGCGACCGTGCCGCCAGCACTTCCAGCCCCATCGAGACACCCCCCGTCAAGGCCACCAGCGCGACCGCCAGTTTGAACAACCGCTTCGTCTCCTGTGTTTCCGTTTCCGTCACCACGAGCTTCTCCTTGCTCTTCTCGGTGTCAGATACCAGTGCCCCCTCCCATAGCTTGCCATTGCGCCGGGCGATGACGATTGCCGCTCCGCCCACGAACAGATTCACCAGCGCCGTCGTCTGCAGCGTCGCCACCATGCCCAGCGCCTGCACCATGATGAATCCCGCCACAAACGACCCCGTCACCGCGCCCAAACTGTTGATCGCATAGAACCGCGCCGAAGCCCGGCTCGCATCCGGCTGATTCCGTTGCAGCCACGCCGCTACGAGGGGCAAGGTGCCGCCCATCAACACCGTCGGCACGATCAGCAGCGCCGTCGCGATCACACCCTTCCAGACCAGCAGCAGAAACTCCTGCTCCAGCATTCCCGTGCCCACCGATACGAAGACATTCTCCGCCAGCTTGTGCAGATAATCGAAAAAGAA
>JAJNBN010000437.1 GCA_021156225.1 Verrucomicrobiota bacterium
GGAACCGCTCCAAATCACTCAGGGTGAGACGATCATTTCCATCTTCCCCAGCGACACGTTGCGCATCACCTGCACGAGCTCGGGGAAGGGCGGCCGATTCACGCAATTCTATTCTACGGAGATCACGACAGCCACGTGGAAAAAGGAGCTCTCGCACGCGCGGACATTTTGTTATTTCGAGGAGATTGAATTCCTCATCAAGAACGGCCTGATCAAGGGTGGCAGTCTGGAGAACGCGGTGGTCATTCGTGATGACGCGGTGCTAACGACGGAGCCGCTGCGTTACCCGGAAGAATTTGTGCGGCACAAGATGCTGGATATCTTGGGCGACTTCACTTTGTTGGGGCGTCCGCTCATCGGGCACATCATCGCCGTGAAGCCGAGCCATGGTGGTAACGTGGAGCTGACCAAGCTGATCTCCGCTCAGATGCGCAAACCGCTGGTGCAGGCGCAGACATTCACGCCGCCGCCGGAACCGGTGGTGGCGAAACCGGTTGCGCCGGCCAAAGAAAAAGCGAAGGAGACGAAGGAAGCCGCTGCAGAAGGCGAAAACCTCGTTCAAGACGGTGCCTGCCTGGACACGATGCAGGTGATGAAGGTGTTGCCGCATCGGTATCCGTTCCTGATGGTGGATCGCGTCACGAAGATTGAAGGCTTGAAGATCGTCGCGGAGAAGTACGTGACGATGAACGAGCAGTATTTCCAAGGGCATTTTCCCGGTCATCCGGTGATGCCGGGCGTGCTGCAGCTCGAAGCGATCGCGCAAGTCGCCGGCATCTTGATGCTGAAACAGGCGGAGAACGCCGGCAAGATCGCCTACTTTATGGCGGCGGAAAGCGTGAAGTGGCGCAAGCCCGTGCGGCCCGGATCGGTGCTCATCATCGATGTGGAACTCACGAAATGGCGCGGCAAGATCGGCAAGGCCAAGGGTGTTTGCAGTGTCAGCGGCGAAGTGGTGAGCGAAGCCGAAGTGACCTTCATGGTATTGGATCCTTAATCCGATGACGACGACGATTCATCCCACCGCCGTGATCCATCCTGGGGCGAAGATTGGCAACGGTTGCCAGATCGGGCCTTATTGCGTCATCGGCGAAAACGTGACCCTTGGCGCGAACTGCAAGCTGCACTCGCACGTGGTCATCGATGGCCACACGACCTTGGGCAGCGGCAATGAGGTTTTCCCTTTCGCAAGCATCGGACTGAAGACGCAGGACCTGAAGTGGAAGGGCGGCACGACATGGACGCGCATCGGTGACAATAACACGTTCCGTGAATACGTGACGGTCCATAGCGCGACCTCCGATGGCGATGCGACGGTGATCGGTTCGGAGAACAATATTTTAGCGTATTGCCACATCGCGCATGATTGCCAGCTCGGCAATCACATCATCATGTCCAACGTGGCGACTCTCGCCGGGCATGTGAAGGTGGAGAATCACGCAATCGTGGGCGGGTTGGCCGCCGTGCATCAGTTCTGCCGCATCGGCACCATGGCGATCATCGGTGGCTGCTCCAAGGTGGTGCAAGACGTGCCGCCCTACATGCTCGCGGATGGCAACCCGGCGGAGACACGCACCGTGAACAAGGTGGGGTTGGAGCGCAATGGCGTCTCCGAAGAAGCCCAAGCCGCGCTCAAGCAAGCCTACAAGATCATCTTCCGCGATGGTTTGACGATCAGTAACGCGCTGGTGCGAATCGAGGGGGAATTGCCCAAAATTCCTGAAGTGCTGCATCTTCTGGACTTCGCCCGCAAGAGCGAACGGGGACTGAGCAAGTAAGCGGGGGTTGTTTGGAGTGGGGGACAGGAAAGTCGGGATACCGGCTCTCCACGTTCTTGAAAATCTCAATCCTCAGTCGCGCGCTTGCGAAAACTTTTCTTCGTAGAGTTGTGCGCCTTGTCCGCGAGGATGCGTTGTTTCGCGGCGCGGCTGCGACCGCGTTTTTGACGACGCAGTTTTTCGATACGTGAACGTTCAGCGTCGGCTTCGGCCTTCTTCTTGGCTTCCAGTTTATCGAGCAGGAGTTTCCGGGCGAGGAAACGGTTCATGCCTTGCTGCCGGGTGTCCTGACACTTCACCTGAATCCCGGTAGGTAAGTGATGGAGCATCACGCAGGTGGCCACTTTATTGACATTTTGGCCGCCATGGCCGCCGGAGCGGACGAAGGATTCCTCAATATCCGCCTCCTGCACGCCGAGGGCGCTCATGCGCTGGGCGAGCTGATCTTCTTTCTCCGGACTCACGGGGAACACGCTCATGGTGTGGAAGTTAGCTTAAAGAGAGTTACTAATCCACCCTGTTCAGAAGTGAAAGTTGCAGGACTCGGAGGCCAAATGGCGGTGGTAATTATTCAAAGAATTCATTATCCGGCTAGGGCTGGCTGGCAATATGCTATAATCCAAGAGTGAGAATAAGCGTAAAACGGGGTTGCCAGGGCATGACCTTGCTGGAGGTCATGATCGTGGCTGGGATCGTGGGTATGTTGGCGGCCCTGGCGGCAGTCAGTGTTTCCCGGCCAAGGGAGCGCGCTCAATTGGTGACATGCCTGGCCAATCTGCGGCAGTTGGAAAACGTGAAGCAGCAATGGGCGGTGGAACACCAGAAAGACAGTGGCCACACTCCGGCCATGGGCGAGTTACGCCCTTACTTCCGATACGCGATCGCCTGTCCGGTGAACGGCACTTATGCAATCAATGCGCTGACCAACAAGGCGACTTGCACCATCGCCGGGCACACGCTGGATTGATCCCACGCCCGTCTCAAAGATACTTTGCGAGCAAGGGTTGCAGTTCCTTCACGGTCTTCTTGGGCCACAGTTTCTTGTCGGTGATGACGGCGTTATGCAGAGCGCTGTGGCAGGACCAGGTGGGTTCCGCCGGGATTTGAGCGATGGCTTTCGCGACGATCTCTTTCGCTTTCGCGGCGTTGCGGTGGAGATATTCGATGACCATCTCGAGGGTCACGTGGGCTTCATCAACTTTCCAGCAATCATAGTCGGTGACCATGGCCATGGTGGCGTAGGCGATCTCGGCTTCACGCGCGCATTTGGCCTCGCCGAGATTGGTCATGCCGATGACGTCGTAGCCGAGCTTGTGGTTCGTGAGCGATTCCGCGCGGGTGCTGAAGGCGGGGCCCTCCATGTTCACATAGGTGCCGCCGTTGTGCGCGCGGGCTTTGCAGGACTTCGCGGTCTTGTAAAGGATCTGGCGCAGTTCTTCGCAGATAGGATCCGCAAAAGCGATGTGGGCGACGATGCCGCGGCCGAAGAAGGTGTGGTTGAGCGATTGCTTGGTGCGGTCGAGGAACTGATCGATGAGGACGATGTCGCACGGCTTATACTTCGCCTGCAAAGAGCCGACGGCACTGACGCTGATGATCCAATGCACGCCGAGTTTCTTCATGGCCCAAATGTTGGCGCGATGGTTGAGTTCAGTGGGCAGGATGCGGTGGCCGCGGGCATGGCGAGGGAGGAAAACCACTTCGCGACCAGCCAGTGTGCCGGTGAGGAATTCATCCGAGGGATCGCCAAAGGGCGTCTTGACCTTCACCCATTTCTGATTGGTGAAGCCCTCGATGTGATAGAGGCCGCTGCCGCCGATGATGCCGATACGATTGGTTGCCATGGTGATGAATCAAATTAACTGGGAATGAGATAAGCGGAACCGGGAAAGATGTCACAGAAAATCCGTTCGTCGGATCAACCACCGTGGTCAGTCAGGGAGGGTTGGGCGAGGAGTTGGGACCTTGTTTTCCTCGTGGGCTAAGTCCGCACGGCGCTTGGCCTCTTCCAGTTCACGTTCCACCAAAATGCGCTCTTCAGCGGTGAAAAGCAGTTCTTTGGGCAATGGTTTGGCGCAGACGCCGCACAAGGGGTTTCGGCGACTGTAAATTATCGAACCGCAAGCGGGGCATTTGTATTCCATGCGACTTATTCCACCGTCACGCTCTTCGCGAGATTGCGCGGCTTGTCCACATCGCAACCACGCGCGACGGCGATATGATACGAGAGCAATTGCAGCGGTACGACGGCAAGCAGGGGGAAGATGGCT
>JAJNBN010000016.1 GCA_021156225.1 Verrucomicrobiota bacterium
CGACAGACGAAGAATACGCCGGAATGGGCTAGCCGGTGATGAGGGGTTAAAATCGTTAATTCGTTTAAATCGTGATTCGTTTCAACGACTCACGTTTTAACCATTTAACGAATTCCTACCCGTTCGATCTTGATCTTCTTCGGATCGGCGATGCCGAGTTCGAGCAACTGGGCGTTCGTGTACACTTCCAGCTTTTCTTTCTTCGACGGCACGTTGGCCAATTCCCGCTGCCGCTCCAACTCCTGCACGCTGAGCGTGTCCAACGCCACGGGATCGTGGCTGAAACGCAATTCATTCAATACCGCCGAATAATGCAACAGCGTCCGCGATTCGCCTTGATACTGGCAGAGCAGCGCATCCGTGACGGCCAGCACCAGCCGGTCCGCGAGTTGCGGCATGTTATAAATCTCCGGCACGGCCACGGCCATGCGGACCGCTTCATTCTCAAAACGTAACGTGTTGTCCACGCTCCCCAAGGCGAGGCTGCACAGGTGACCCGACACACCGACGGTGTTGTGGTTCAGCATGGGTGCTACGCTGATCAGCTTCGTGAGCCGCCCCGAGACTAGTTTCGACATGAAGGAATTGCGGCCCACGGCGTCGCCCTTTTTGTCGAATTCCAGATCACCGAAGACCGGTTTTCCGAGAATGCTGGATTCATAGAACGTTTTTTCGTCCCAACCCGCCGCGACACTGCCTTCCATGCGCACCCCGTAACGGCTCGCCAGATCCGCGTAACCGCCCAGTTGCAAGTCCACGAGGTAACGGTCCCAGATGACAATGTTACCCGGCGCAATGCCCGCATCGCGCAAGCCCTCGATGATCCCCGCCACCACCTCTTTGCGCGTGCCGCTATAACGGCCCGGAGCCGTCAGCACCTTGATGCCGATGATGTCCTGCGTGGAGACCAGGCTCAGCCACGCCGCACGCTCGTCGGGCTTGCCCGTCAGCTTCAAAAGCCCGGAACGCACCAGACCGCGGACGATTTCCGGCTGGGGCGTGAAGGATTCCAAGGCACCCTCCGCGGAAGCCACCACTACCCGGGCCTCGACGGGTGGTGCCTTTACGGGTGATGGGGCCGGTGCCGGGGCCTCGCCGCCAACCACGCAGAAAGTAAGAAATAGCCACAAAAAGCCTGCCAACCCGCTTTTCAGCGGCTGGAAACCCGTTATTAACTGTGCGTTTCTTGACACTAACACCTGCGAATGTTAACAGCATGGCTTGATGCTGACCACCCTAAAGACGGTCACAACCTCCTGCTATTCAGCGTTGTTCCTGATCTTGCTGGTGGGCGTGACGGCCTGCACCCCCAAAGGACCCAAAGCGCTGCTGGAGGGAGAACAACTGCTCCAGAACGGCAAACCGGCCGAGGCGCTGGTGCTGCTCAAGCAGGCGACCGAATTACTCCCCCAGAATGCCCAAGCGTGGAATCACCTCGGCCTAGCCTACCACCAGACCGGTAAACTTCAGGAGGCCGCGCAAGCATACAACCAGGCCCTCAAGCTGGATCGCGATCTCGTGGCCGTCCGTTACAACTTGGGCACCCTATTGCTGGATCACGGCGATCCCGCCCGCGCGCTCAACGAATTCAAAACGTTCACACTGCTCCAGCCGGATTCCGTGGAGGGCCACATCCAGCAAGGAACAGCACATTTGCGTTTACGGCAGTGGAACGAGGCAGAAGCCGCTTTTTCCACCGCGCAGCGGCTGAGCAAGAATCATCCGGAAGCCTTGAATGGACTCGGGTTGGTGCTGCTCCAGCGCCAGCGGGTGCGGGATGCCGTGACTTATTTCAACGCCGCTCTGCAACAGGACTCAACCTTCGCCCCGGCGCGCTTGAACCTGGCGGTGATCTATCATCAGCATTTGACGAATTACCCGCTCGCGCTCACCCAGTATCGCGCCTATCTCGCTTCCAAACCGGGTGACGCCCCGGCCGTAGCGGCTGTGATCAAGGAGTTGGAAGCACTCGTGCCCGCCGCTCAAGCGACCACGAATTCCAAGCCGGTGAGCATCGCCGCCATGGCTGCTGCCGCCCGGACGAATGCCTTGGCGGCGAAGACTGAACCGGCCAAGCCCGTGGAAGCTCCCAAGCCGACTCCGGTAGAAATCGCCGCCGTGACGCCAGCCAAACCAGTCGTAGAAAAACCGGCCAACCCGGTGACGCCTCCGGCGGTGATCAAGCCGGAAGCCCCGAAGCAAATGGCCAAAGCGGAACCGATTCGTGGGGAGACAAAAGTGACGGTGCCGCCTCCCGCTGTGGTCGTTGCGCCACCAGTCGTCAGGCCACCACCGCCGGTGATTAAGGAAAATGCCCCTCCCGTGACCATTCCGGTCACGCCGGTGGAAAAAGTTCCGGTGACGGTCAGCACACCAGTCGCTACTGCATCAGCAGAACCCGAAGAAAAACCCGGTTTCTTCCAACGGATGAACCCGGCCAATTTTTTCCGCAGCAAACCCAAACCGCCGACACCCTTATCTGGTGGCAGTCCAGTAACCAATCCGCCCGTCAAGCAGGTGGCCAAGACTACGCCCCCGCCTGCGACCAAAGCCGCCCCGAAGGTGGAAGCGCCCCTGCCCCCTCCGGCTCCCGCTCCGGTCGTCCTGCCACCACCCGTGGTCAAGCCGCCTCCCATCCCTCGCTATCCTTATCAGCGGCCCGGCCCTTTCGCACCGGGTGACCGAAAGGAAGCGCAGATCGCCTTTGATAAGGCTCTGGCCGCGCAGAAGGTCAAGAACTGGACGGAAGCCATCACCGGTTACCGCAAGGCGGCTCTCGCCGACCCGGCTTATTTCGAGGCTTACTACAATCTCGGCTGGGCCGCGTATGAGGCCAAGGATATCCGGCAATCGCTGGTGGCCTACGAGCATGCCTTGGCCGTTCAGCCAGAATCATTTGATGCCCGTTACAACTTCGCCTTGGCCCTCCAACAAGCCGGTTACCCCCAGGATGCGGCCGATGAGTTTGAGCATTTGACCCAAGAGTTTCCCACGCGCGCCCAGCCGCACTTGATGCTCGCCAGTCTGCTCTCCAGCCGCTTGCGGGATAATGACGGCGCCCGCACCCACTACCAAAAGGTGCTGGAGCTGGAACCCAACCACCCCCGCGCGACGGAAATCGGTTATTGGCTCCGGGCGAATCAATAAATGGAAGAAAACGGCACAGCCATTGCTATAGTGCCCAGTGGCGACACAATTGAGACTGGTAAACGTGTTTTCGCCAGATAACTTAGGTGCGGGTACGAATTAGCTGACTAGTTTATGGACATGTCATCACTGAATGTGACTTGGTTTGACGCTGTGGTGGTCATCATGCTTGGCGCCGGGTTGTTCATTGGCAAGAAGCGCGGCATGTCCAATGAACTGCTGGATGTCCTCTCCTGGCTGATGATGGTGGTAGTAGCTGCCCTTTACTATAAGCCGCTGGCCGATCTGCTGGCCAAAACCGCTTCCTTGAGCCTCTATTGGTCGAGCATCATCTGCTATGTGAGTATCGCCGTCGTCATCAAAATCGCCTTCAGCTATGTCAAACGCGCTGTGGGCGAGAAACTCGTAGGCAGCGATCTCTTCGGACGCGGGGAATTCTACCTCGGCGCATTGGCCGGAGCGTTGCGCTTCTTCTGCATGGTCCTGATGTTCGTAGCCATCTTGAACGCCAAGTACGTCACCAAGACCATGGTGCAGGCCCAGATCAAGGCGCAGGAGGCCGAGTTCGGCAGCTCCTTCTTTCCCACCATGGGCAAGATCCAGAGTGACGTATTGTTTGAATCGACCTGCGGCCAGTTCTTCCGGGAGAAGCTGGAAGCCCAATTGATCGAGCCTGTGGACGCCAACTTTTCACCTGTGCCCAAGAAACCCGTCGGCAACAAACAGCGCGAGAAAGCCGTCTGGGACGCCACCGGTGAAAAGGGCGAAAAAGGTGGCGATAAAACAGGCGATAAGTCCAAATAGCGTTCCATGGCCGCCATACCTCCTGGCCTGCTGGAGCAGATACGCGCTGCCAGTGATATCGTCGAGGTCATCGGCAGTTACATCCCCTTGAAGCGCGCCGGTGCGAACTTCACCGCGCTCTGTCCCTTTCACAAAGAGAAGTCTCCCAGCTTCAACGTCAGTTCCACACGGCAAGGCTTCCATTGCTTCGGCTGCCATAAGGGCGGCGATGTCTTCAAGTTCGTTCAGGAATACGAGAACATCTCTTTCATCGAAGCCGTACGCCGCCTCGCCGAGCGCGCAAAGATCCCCCTCGATACCATCGATGGCCCCGGAGCCGCTGCCGCGCGCGGGATGAAGGAAGCGCTCTTCGACCTTCACGAACAGATCACCAAGCGCTGGCAGCAGGCGCTCGCCAATGACGCCGCCGGACAGATCGGCCGCGACTACATCGCCAAGCGGCAGTTGCATCCGGACGCCGTCCAACTCTTCCGCATCGGTTACTCGCCGGACAAGTGGGATGACACCGTGAACTTCGCCAAGTCCAAGGGCTTCACCGAGGAAGTCCTCGAACAATCCGGCCTCGTTATCAAACGCGACCAGGGCGATGGCTACTACGATCGCTTCCGCAGCCGTCTCATGTTCCCCATCTGCGATGAGCAAGGCCGCGTCATCGGCTTCAGCGGCCGCGTTCTCAGTGGCGACGAGAAGACCGCGAAGTATGTGAACTCGCCCGAGACGCTCCTCTTCCACAAGAGCAAGATTTTCTTCGGCCTCGATAAGTCCAAACGCGCCATCCTCGATGCCGGTTACGCCATCATCTGCGAGGGCCAGATCGATATGATCCAGTGCTTCATGGCTGGCGTGAAAAACATCGTCGCCCCGCAAGGCACCGCCTTCACGAACGACCACGCGCGCATCCTGAAGCGCTACGTGAACGACATCGTGCTGTGCTTCGATTCCGATAACGCCGGTCAAAACGCCGCCGTCCGCGCGCTCGATCATTTGCTGGGCGCCGAACTCGCCATCCGCGTCGCCGTCGTCCCCGCGCCCCACGATCCGGACAGCTTCATCCGCGAACACGGCGCCGACGCCTATCGCCAGCTCATCGAGAAGGCTCCCAGCTTCTTCGACTTCTATCTCGAACGCCTCTGCAAGCAGAACGACGTCGCCACCGATCAAGGCCAGCTCGCCGTCCTGCGCGCCATGGCCGAGGCCGTGAACAAGGCGAACAACGCCGTGACCACCGACAAGTATGCGCAGAAGACCGCCTTCCGCCTCGGCGTCTCTGTCGATTCCGTGCGCAAGGAATTCAGCCGCAAGAACCGCCCTGCTCCCCAACCTCGCGAATACGATGACGCGCCCCCCGAGGAAGAAGTCCTCCTCGAGCGCCCCACCGAACCCGAGATGTGGTTTCTGAAACTCCTCCTCATCGCGGAGAACGAAGGCCGCGGATGGATCCAACACCTGCGCCCCGAATGGATCACCAACGTCACCCTGCGCAAAATCGCCGAGGGTATCCGCCAGCAAGAACTCGAACTCTCCTGGTCAGGCCCCACCGCATTCCTCAACACCCTCGATAACGACTTCGAACAATCCCTCATCACCGAAGCCATGTTCGAGAAGCGCGTCATTCCCGACGTCGCCAAGCAACTCCACGACAACATCCTCAAGCTGCGCAACCAATACATCGAGCGCCAGATGACCGCCGCGAACCGCCTCCTCTCGCAACCCGGCATCACCCCTGAGGAACAAAACACCCTCATCCAGATGACCCACCGCCTCCGCACCGCCAAGAAACTCCCCCTCGAAGAACCGATGGAGTAACCAAGGAGCGCGGTCGCTTCCGCAGATGGGAGCGCCTCGTAAATCGTCCTTCAAAAATCGTAAATCCCTTTATGCTCGAGACCGACCTCATCCCCGCCCTGGAAAAGGACTCCCGTAAACTCCTCGTCGTCCTCCACGGCCTGGGCGACAGCATGGAAGGCTACCGCTGGCTCCCCGGCGCACTCCGCCTCCCGTGGCTGAACTACCTCCTTGTCAACGCCCCCGATTCCTACTACGGCGGCTACTCCTGGTATGACTTCACCGGCGAGGAACGCGTCGGCGTCGGCCACAGCTACAAACTCCTCGCCGCCCTCCTCGATACCTTGCGCGACGCCGGCTACCCCAGCGACCAGACCGGCCTGTTCGGCTTCTCCCAAGGCTGCCTCATGACCATCGAGACCGGCTGCCGTTACCCGCATAAGCTCGGCCCCCTCGTCGGCATCAGCGGCTACGTGAACGACGCCGAACTCCTCGCCCAGGAAATGTCCCTCGTCGCCCGCGATCAGAATTTCCTCATCACCCACGGCACCCACGATTCCCTCCTGCCCCTCGCCCGCACCCGCGCCCACCTGGACACCCTCCAACGCGCCGGCCTCAAAGCCCAATGGGCCGAATTCCCCAAAGACCACACCATCCTCCCCGAAGGCGAACTCCCCCTCATCCGCGAATTCCTGATCAAAGGCTTCGGCAAGTAAACGACACCTCGCAACCTGATCTTTCCATCTGATCCAGCGCCTGGCAGTATTGTGAAAATGGCTGCCATGGATCGACCACCAGAAATTCGAACCACCACACAACGAGCGTGGTATTCGGCTTCAATAACTGAGTTTCTAGTTTCTGATTGCGACACCATCATTGGACAACTAGCAACGAATGGTGACTTTTCATTGTTGATCAGCCAACGAGATGCGTGGATTGCTCAAATTTCCTTCCTTAAAACGCATCTCACCGACAACACGGGACATTTATTTCTTGAGTTCAGTATACCGCGCATGGGACGGCGCATTGATACTGTGCTTCTGATTGGAACGATCGTATTTGCGATTGAGTTTAAAGTAGGAGAAAAGGTCTTTGACCGTGCCTCATTGGATCAAGTTTGGGATTATGCGCTAGACCTCAAGAACTTCCATGAAGCCAGCCATAACGTTTCGATTGTGCCACTTCTGGTTGCCACCGAAGCGGCAAGCTCAACTCCAATCGAAATGCATTCCGATTCGGACAAAGTATATCGTCCGATAGCAGTTAATGGTGATTCATTTCCCAAAGCTATTCGGCTAGCGCTAAAGACCATTCTCAACTCGCCCGTAATTGATCAAGGATGGGCAAATGCATCTTATCACCCTACTCCAACCATCGTAGAGGCGGCTCGATCGCTTTACGCACAGCATTCGGTGGAGGCAATTGCCCGATTCGATGCCGGGGCAAGAAACTTGCGTCTCACTTCCCGACGCATTGACGAATTAGTTGATGAGGCGGTGAAGAAACAGCAAAAGATTATCTGTTTTGTCACCGGAGTACCAGGCGCGGGGAAAACCTTGGTGGGCCTGAACGTAGCAACCCGTCACCGCCGCGAAGTGGATGACGTTACGCATGCGGTGTTTCTGTCAGGAAACGGCCCACTAGTTGCGGTGCTTCGGGAGGCGTTAACGCGAGATGAAGTACAGCGGCGCAAAAAACTTGGTGAGAAAGTCCGTAAAGGCGAGGTCGGTGAAAGCGTCAAAGCATTCATCCAGAATGTGCACCACTTTCGAGATGATGCGTTGATAGACACCAAGCCTCCCATCGAGCACGTGGTCATTTTTGACGAAGCACAACGAGCATGGAACCTGCGACAAACCGCAAACTTCATGCAGCGCAAAAAGAATCGCCCTGGCTTTTCGCAATCTGAGCCTGAATTTCTTATCTCCTGCATGGATCGTCATCAAGATTGGGCCGTAATCATTTGCCTTGTTGGTGGTGGACAAGAAATCAATACAGGTGAGGCAGGGATTGATGCTTGGCTTGAAGCGGTAAATACCCGCTTCCCTAAATGGCAAATGTATATTTCCTCACGGCTTACAGATAGCGAATATGCGGCAGGCGGAGCATTAGCCCAGGTCCAAACAGGCTTGAACGCACATTTCGACGACTCTTTACACTTAGCTGCTTCAATGCGGTCATTCCGGGCAGAGAATGTTTCCGCTTTTGTTAAGGCTTTACTGGATTGCGAAAAAGAAACCGCACAAGAAGCTTTCCGTAGACTTGCAGCACGTTACCCAATCGCGGTAACCCGCGATCTTAATCAGGCAAAAACTTGGATCAAATCACGTGCCCGAGGTTCGGAAAGGTTCGGTCTAGTCGCATCATCCAAAGCACAGAGACTCAAACCTCATGCGATTGATATACGCGTAGATGTCGACCCAGTGCATTGGTTCCTAAACGACAAAGAAGACACGAGATCTAGTTACTATCTTGAAGACGCCGCCACAGAGTTTCAGGTGCAAGGGTTGGAACTAGACTGGGTGTGCATGACTTGGGATGGCGATTTCAGATTTACCGGATCAAACTGGAGCTTTCATGATTTCCGTGGAGACCGTTGGTGCAACATTGCCAACCCTGAGAACAAGAATTACCTCCGAAATGCCTACCGCGTGCTGTTAACACGCGCGCGCCAAGGCATGGTTATTTTTGTACCCCCGGGTGATCCTAATGATCCAACACGCCCGCCAGCATTTTATGATTCAACGTTCAATTATCTCAGGGAAGTAGGCATTCCAGCGCTTGAGTAAGGTGCCCGGAATGCACGTTCTGATTGACGATTGAAACGAAACTCCTACATTCCTCCCATCGTGTTTACCCGTGGTGGCAAAATCTTGGTAGCCTTGGCGCTCGCGTTTTCGCTCGGCGCACACTGGTCTATCCTGCAGGTCGTCGCGTGGGTGAACATGACCGTGGCCTACTCCCAAGACGCCACCTTCGGTGAAGCGATCGAGAAGACCTTCGACGGCAAACACGCCTGCAAACTCTGCAAAATGGTGGATGAAGGGAAGCAGAAGGAGCAGCAGCAATCCACCACCGTGCAGAAGCACAAGCTGGAACTCATCAGCTCCGAGGCCACCATCTGGGTGCTCCCCGCTGAGACTACCGCCACCGAATTTGCCGCCGTCTCCCTCTGGCGTTCCCACTCCGAACCGCCGACCCCGCCCCCTCCCCGGGCGGCCTAGTCCTCCACCCTTTTATCCTTAAGTCTCCCGGCGATCGTTCCCTTCGGCTGCTTGATATCCAGCCCGTGGTCACTATCACCGGCATGACGAGGCAAATGTGAATTTGCCGGTATCTGATGAGTAAAAGGGCGGGCGGATCTCCTCAACAGCTCGCTCAGGCCCTCAACGTGTCCTCCTTACCCTAACTCCGCCGCCTTCATGGCGCTGGAGAAAAACCGGAGCCACACAAAGACCTGAGTCAGCCAAAACGCCCATTATCCTCCTTCTCCCCTCGGAGGGGAGAAGGATTGAGGATGAGGGGTGCCGGGGAATGAGAATCCGCCTCGCCCTCTCTTAAACCAATTGAATCCGCAGTTTGTTAGCCGAACGCAGGCACCCAGTGTCTGCCCAAACAATTGAAAGTATGAAGCTCCGTAAGACCGAATTGAACCGCACGAACCGTCTGCTGCTGGCCGCCTCCACCGCCAGCCTCGTCGCCTCCATCATGAACGCCGGCGCGCAGACCACCGGCACCGTCACCAACGCCCCCGTGCAGATGAACACCGTAGTGGTCACCGCCACGAACGCCCCCTCCCTCACCGTGCCGGATGTTTACCGCGCGCAAGGCGAGGCCAGCCGTGTCCCCGGCGGCGTGGACGTCATCGCTGCCAGCGAATACCTCACCGGCCGCGCCTCCACCATGAAGGACATGCTGGATTACTCCCCCGGCGTCTTCGTCCAATCCCGCTTCGGCGCGGAAGAGGCTCGCCTCTCTATCCGCGGCTCCGGCATCCAGCGCACCTTCCACGGTCGCGGCATCAAAGTCCTGCAAGACGGCGTGCCCTTGAACCTCGCCGATGGCTCCTTCGACATGCAGGCCATCGAGCCCCTCGCCGTCGATTACCTCGAAGTCCTGCGCGGCGGCAACGCCCTCCGCTACGGCTCCACCACCCTCGGCGGCGCGATCAATTACCTCTCCCCCACCGGCCACGAGGCCGACAAGATCCGCCTGCGCCTCGAAGCTGGCAGCTACGGTTACATTCGCGGCCTCGCCAGCTCCGGCCTCGCCGAAGGCAACAGTGATTACTACGCCTCCGTCTCCCATTACTCGCAAGACGGCTTCCGCGATCACGCCCGGCAGAACACCCAGCGCGTCTTCGCCAACGTCGGCCACAAGCTCAGCGAGAACCTGGAGTCCCGCCTCTATTTCACCTATGTGAACACCTTCTCCGAACTGCCCGGCAGCCTCACCAAGGCGCAGATGGAGACGAACCCTGAACAAGCGAACGCGGGCAACATCGGCCTGAACCAGCAACGCAACTTCGAACTCATCCGCGTGGCCAACAAGACCTCCTGGCATCGCAACCATCAGCAGGTGGACTTCGGCGTCTTCTGGTCGCACAAGGACCTCTCCCACCCCATCAACACCTTCGTGGACCAGAACTCGAACGATGTCGGCCTCGACCTGCGCTACCGCAATCGCGCGGATTTCCTCGGCCGTCCGAACCAGTTGACCGTGGGCTTCAGCCCCACCTTCGGCATACTGGAAGACAACCGCTTCGCGAATACGGTCGCCAATCCCGGTGCGCGTGGCGCCTTCATCAGCGAAGCCACCCAGACCGCTTATAATCTGGACCTCTACATCGAGAACCAGCACTGGCTCTCCGAACAATGGTCCGTCCTCGCCGGAGTGCAACTCAGCCAGGCCCATCGCGAACTGGACACCACCGCCGGCGTCGTCGCCCCCGATTTCTCCTACGATTACTGGAGCGCGAACCCCAAGGTGTGCGTGATCTATGACTTCAAGTCCAACTGGCAATTCTACGCGAACGTGAGCCGCAGTGCCGAGCCTCCCTCCTTCAGCGAGCTGGGCCTCCTCGGCACCGGCGTGGCCCATCGCGATGCACAGTCCGCCTGGACCATCGAGCTCGGCACCCGTGGTGAACGCGGCTGGCTGGCGTGGGACGCCACCTACTACCGTTCCTGGGTGAACAACGAACTCCTCAGCTACGTCATCGGTGCCGGTCCCGCCACCGGCACCATCAATGCCAGCACCACCATCCATCAAGGCGTGGAACTCGGCGGCACCGCCACACTCATCACCGGCATCTTCGAACACGCCGAAGAAGATTGCTTCAATGACCGCCTGCTCTGGCGCACCGCCTATCAATGGAACGATTTCCGTTTCCAGAATGACCCCACGTTCCTAGACAACCAGTTGCCCGGCATCCCCGCGCACTACCTGCGCAGTGAACTGACCTACGCCCACCCGAACGGATTCTACTTCGGCCCGAACGTCGAATGGTCCCCCGTGAAATACGCCGTGGATATGACGAACACGCTGTTCTCCGATCCCTATGCTCTAGTGGGTATCAAGGCCGGTTACCGCACGCGCAAAGGCTTCTCCGCCTTCGTGGAGGTGCGCAACCTCACCGACAAACGCTACGCCGCCACCACCGGCGTCATCACCGATGCGCGAATTGCCGGAGCGAACCTGGCGCAATTCTTCCCCGGGGACGGCCGCTCTTTCTACGGCGGCCTGGAATGGAAATGGTAAGCACAGTATGACGAATTTGAAGATGCAGGGATCGTTTGCCGTGAACCACAAGGCTTGATGAGCTTCATGGTTTAATAAAAAACGGATTACCCCTACGCTCCTTGCATCTTCTCTCCCTTTATCGCGATGAAACTGAAAACCTACGCCGCCCTGCTGTTCAGCGCGCTGATGCTCCCTTGGCACGCCCTCGCCGCAGAACATGGCGAAGCCGTAAAGCGCGTCGGTATCCACAGCCTCGATGTCTACGCCGATGGCGACACCATGCATCTGCTCGTGGCCGATTATCAACCGAACGGCCACCCCATCCTCCTGCACCAACGCTCCACCGATGGCGGCAAAACGTGGTCCACCCGCACGCGTGCCGATGCGGGCATCATCGCGCCCAGCACACCGCATCGCGGCATGGATGCACAGATCGCTGCCACCGGGGACAAACTCGTCGCCGTCTGGATGATCAAAGGCACTGGCAACTTCAATAGCGGTCCTCTCGTCACCACCATTTCCGCTGACGGCGGCAAAACGTGGCGGCCCGGCCCCAATCCCGCCGATGACGGCCTCACCACCGGCCACAGCTTCTCCGATCTTTGCGCGGACAGCACCGGCGCCTTTCACCTCGCCTGGCTGGACAGCCGCGATGGCCGCCAAGGCCTCCGCTACGCCCGCTCTGCCGATGGCGGTATTAGCTGGCAAAAGAACCAAACCTTGAAGACCGACACCTGCGAATGTTGCTGGAACAAACTGGCCACCGGTCCCACCGGCCCGCTCATCCTCTTCCGCGATAAGAAGCCGCGTGATATGGCTATTCTCACCTCACCCGATGGCGGCAGCAAATGGAACAAACAAACTGCCGTAGGAAAGTTTAAGTGGGACTTCACCGGTTGTCCGCATGTAGGCGGCGGCCTGGCCACCGAAGTGAAAGGCAAAGACACCTTGATCCACTCCGTCGTGTGGACTGGTATGCCTGAAAAGTCCGGCACCTATCACGTCGTCTCCCACAACAACGGCCGCACTTGGAGCAAGCCGCAACGCTTGGGCACCAACTCCGCCCGACGCGGCGACATCGCCACCGGCCCGAAAGGCGTCGCCATGGTTTGGGAAGAGAGCGGCGACGGCGAGACCGCCATCTTCATGGCCCAGAGCACCGCTGGCGGAAAGAAGTGGAGCGCGCCCTTGCGCATCACCGAAGCCAGCTCCAGCGCTGCCTACCCACGCATCATCGGCACCAAAGACGGCTTCCGCATCTTCTGGACAGAGATCGAATCCGGACGCGGCTTGCTCAAACAAGTCAGCAAGTGAAAAGGCGCGGCCTCATCCGAGACCGCGCCCAACCTTGGAATCACCAGCACTTACTTCCGCACAAGGTAGTAGTAGTTGATGATGTCGTGCTCGAGCTTCTCCACGTCCACTTTCTTGAAGCCCGCTTCCGCCAGCATCTTCAGCGCGAGTTCCTTGCCCCACATCGCCCCCAGTCCGGCACCGCCCTGCGCCAACGACACCGACATGCAATGCATGCACGAGATGGTGTAGATGAACGGCGCGAGCATGTGCTCCATGTTCCCCGCCACATTGCTCGAACCCGCGATGTCCTGCATGAAGTAAAGCCCGTCCGGCTTGAGCGCGGTGTAGATGTATTTCAACACCACATCCGGCTTCGCCTGGTCATGCACCGCGTCAAAGGTGAAGATGAGATCGAACTTCTCCACGTCCTTGGAGCGCGATACATCCATCGTCTGAAAGGTCACATTGGTGACACCTTCTGCCTTTGCGTAATTGCGCGCCGCGACGACAGCCTCTTCGCAGAGGTCGTAGCCCGTGAACCGGCTCTTCGGATAATGCACCGCCATGGCGATGAGCGCGCGCCCCGAGCCACAACCCACATCCAGCACGTCGATGCCCTTTTCCAGCTTCGCCTTCAACCCATCCACCAGCGGCAGCAGATGCTCCTTCAACGGCACTACCGCCGTCTGGTTGCTCTCCTCGGCCATCACTTCATGGAAGCGGTTGTATTTCTCGTAAGGCACACCACCGCCCCGTTTGAAACACTCTACAATCTCGTCCTCCACCCCGCCCAGCACGCTCACCCATTGCATGGGCACCGCGATGTTGTTCGGCACGGCCGCACGCGTCAGCAACATGGCGTGTTCTGCTGGCAGATGATAACGGCTCGTCGCCGCATCATGCTCTACGATGCGGCCTGTAGTCATCGTGCCCAGCCATTCGCGGACATAACGCTCATTCAATCCCGCGGCAGCGGCGATCTCTTTGCTCGTGGCGAAATCCATCTTGACCATCGCATCAAAAAGCCCCGTCCGATGCCCGATGGAAGTCATCAGCGCGATGCCGGCGCTGTTCAGATGCCCGATCATCTGCCGGGCGAACTGATCCACTTTTTCCTCATTCAACTTGGGTATGCACTGCGTACACATGTCTGTCTTCTTTCCGTGGTTATTTATGATCTATGTCGTTATTAAACCGCCCGGCATCGTGATGCCTGACGGGCAAATCCTCTCCTTAGCCACGGCTGTACCATTCCCAGCCACGCAAAAGGTAAAATCACGGCCAAAGTGGCGTTTTCACCCGCCGTATCCCCTTGCAAATGAGAAACCAAGAAGTGATCGACCGCTGCGTTTTGTGAGCTTTGAAAAATCTTGGAAACCTTTCAACCACCCCTTCCGGCCATCCGTTTTCTACCGTTTGAAAATAAAAACCGGCCTTTTAACCGACCAGACTGGTCTGTTTCTTATTATTGCGAAACCACATACCGCTCCAGCGCTTTCCGCGCCTTGCGTATCGGCCAGACATCATTGTAGTTCCTGGCCGAAGCGATGGCTCCTTCCACCACCAGATAGTAGAAATCCGTCAGTTCCTCGGCATCCAGATGACCGTACTTCGCCTTGTCACTGGCGACGAGATCCCGGCTGACATCGCGCAGGATGGAGCGGAAGGCATCATCGTGATAGATGACCTCCTTGCGCAGAGGGCTGGCCGGGTCCAGCACTTCCACCGTGAGGTTGGCAAAGCCACAACCGCGGAATTTTGTCTCTGGAAGCCATGTTTCCAAGGCTTCCATGAAGATGAAGAACCGCTTGCGGGGCGTCTTCTGTGCCTGAATAAAATCTTTTATCGCCGCCAGGTCCACCCGCGCCCGTTCACGCAGATAGGCCAGACAGAGATCATCTTTGGTGGGGAAATGAGCAAAGAAAGTAGCTTTCGAGACCTTGGCCTCGGCGATGACCTGGTTCACCCCCGTCTGGAAATAGCCCTGCTCATAGAAAAGGCGGAAGGCCGTCTCGATGATCTTCTCACGCGCCGGCTTGTCGGTTTTTGACGGGCGACCCATAAGTAGAAAATAACCGAAC
>JAJNBN010000438.1 GCA_021156225.1 Verrucomicrobiota bacterium
CCAGCCACGCGATCGGAAAAGCGATCATCCCCATCAGCAACAACTTCAGCAATCCCTCCGGCCCATCCTTCACTCCCAAAAACCGAAGGACAGCCTCTCGATCATAGCGCCCCGAGCGCCACCAAAACAGCAGCAGCACAGGAAAACCGGAGATCAGGCTGTGATTGAACCAGATCGTCCACGTAAAGACCGGGATCTTGCCGACACTCCAAAACAACGCCAGACCGGCTAGACTAGCGGCCAGGAATATTCCCACTCCTTCGCGGCACGTGGCCGGAAAAACCGGCGCCTGCTCCGGCCCTGCCGTCCAGATTCGTTGCGCGAGGTAAACCCCGCCGATCCCCAGGCTCGCGAACAGCATCAGCCAATTGATAAAGCCCACTCCCACCATGACCGCCATCCGCTGCCGCGCGACGTCTCGCATCCAGCCGGACAACCAGTCCGCCCGCTCCGCATCACCCGTGAGCCCAGCCACCTTGGCCTCGAACCGCCAGCGCATCCAGCTCTCCCCCAATTGTCCAAAATCAAAATCTTCCTTCGCCTTCCGGGCCTCTTCCGACCGCCCCTCGTAAACCGCCCGGCAAAGCCGGATGAATTTTTCGTACCTGCCATCCGTCTTGAGCCTTACCAACTCTCTCTGCGCCCGCGCCCACTCTCCTCCTTCCGCCAGCACGATCACCAGATTCGCCCGCAGTTGCCCGACCTTCGCCGAAGCCGCATCCTTCTTCTCCAGCACCGCAATCGTCTCCTCCAGCATGCCGCCGATCCGTTCCGGTTCCTCGGGGATATCATCCTTGTCGATCATTACAACTGCCCGGGAGAAAGGCCCCATCAATTTCACCCCTTCGTAGGCAAACATCTGCGCCCCCGTGTACCATAGTGTCGTTTCCGCCGGGTAATATAATTGCGCGATCCGCTCCTCGTCATTCTGTGGCGACGGCCGGTACCAAGACACCACCAGCCAGACAAGCATCATGATCACCAGCGTGATCGAAGCAAACGGCGCGGGCCCGGAAGGTCTTACAACCGGAACCTCGGGCTCCGGTATCATCGGCAATGGCGGCGGTCCTCCCTGCTCTTCCATACGCAACATCAAACTCTACTTTGACCGCCTGATTCAAACGAATTCATGAAATGAATCATTCGCCATGAGACAAAAATGTAGGCTTCAACATTCCCATGGTCCCGCTATATTTCAGCCATCCCTATGTCTGCCATCACTACGCCCACAACCCGCCGTGATTTCCTCAAGGCCAGCACCGCCCTCACCGCCACCGCTCTCGCCGCCCCCTCGATCAACGTCCCCGGGGCGAATGAAAAGATCGTGCTCGGCATCATCGGCCCCGGCGGCATGGGTTCCAATCTCCTCGGCTCCTTCGTCAACATGCCCGATGTCGAGATCGCCTGGGTCTGCGATGTCGATTCGAACCGCATGAACGTCGCCGCCAAAGGTGTGGAGAAATTCACCAACCGCCTGCCTAAGACCACCCAAGACCTCCGTCGCATTCTCGACGATAAAAGCGTCGATGCCGTCCTCATCGCCACGCCCGACCACTGGCACGCCCCCGCCACTATCCTCGCCTGCGATGCTGGCAAACACGTTTACGTGGAGAAACCCGCCGCCCACAACATCCGCGAAGGCCGCCTGATGATCGAGACTGCCCGTCGCACCAAACGCGTTGTGCAGGTCGGTACCCAAAGCCGCAGTGCGGAGCACGTCCAGCGCGCCATTCAGCTCCTCCACGAAGGCGCCATCGGCGACATCCTTTCCGCGAAGGTGTGGAACAGCCAGCTCCGCCGTAACATCGGCAAAGCCCAGCCCACCACACCACCAGCCAACTTGGATTACGACACCTGGATCGGTCCCGCACCGATGCTTCTGTATCAACCGAATTTCCTCCACGCGAATTGGCGCTGGTTCTTCAACTTCGGCACCGGCGACATGGGGAACGACGGCGTGCACGACATCGACATCGGCCGTTGGGGTCTCGGCGTCACCACGCATCCCAGCCGCATCTGTGCCCTCGGCGGCAAATGGTTCTTCGATGACGACCAGCAATTCCCCGACACCCAAACCGTCCTCTTCGAGTATCACCTGCCGGAAGGCAAACGGAAGCAGCTCATCTTCGAGCAACGCATCTGGTCCCCTTACGTGCAGGAAGGTCATGAGAATGGCAACGCCTGGTACGGCACCAAAGGCATGCTCATCCTCGGTAAGGGCAAAGGCTGGGAACTCTACGGCCCGCGCAACGAACTCAAGGAAAAGATGGCCGCCACCCAACTCGGCCCCAGCCACCACCGCAATTTCTTGGAGTGCATTCGCAGCAACAAACTCCCGAACGCTGACATCGACATCGGCCACCTCTCCGCCAGCCTCTGCCACCTCGGCAACATCAGCGTCCGCCTGGCCCGCGAACTCCGCTTCGACCCCGTGAAAGAACAGATCCTCAACGACCCCGAAGCCAACACCCTAACCCGCCGCCAATACCGCGAAAACCACTGGTCCGTCCCCAAAGGCGTGTGAGCTATCGGCGGAACGCGGCTGTGTCCCGCCTGCGGGACCAGCCGCAGCGCGTGGAAATCATTGGCGTATATAGACTCAGTTCTGCACTTCTACTCTCGATGTTGGAAGTTGGGCGTTCGATGTTCGATGTTTCCCCAGTAATTAACTCAACAACCCCTTCGCCACCTGCCCATGCACATCCGTCAGCCGAAACTCCCGCCCCTGATACTTGAACGTCAACCGCTCATGATCCATCCCCAGCAGATGCAGCACCGTCGCGTTCAAGTCATGCACATGCACCGGATTCTTCGCCACGTTGAACCCATACTCATCCGTCTCGCCATAGCTGACGCCGCCCTTGATGCCACCACCCGCCAGCCACATCGTGTAAGCGTCCTTATGATGATCCCGCCCCGGTGACGTCTTCGCCCCATCGCCATTGATGCCCTGCGCCACCGGCGTGCGCCCGAACTCCGCGCCCCAGATCACCAGCGTGTCATCCAGCAATCCACGCTGTTTCAGATCCGTGATGAGCGCCGCCATGCCCTGATCCACATCCTTGCACTTCGTGCGCAACCGGTTCTCGAGATTGGAATGATGATCCCAATCCGAATCATACAATTCGATCAACCTCACCCCGCGCTCCACCAACCGCCGCGCCAGCAAACAGTTGTTCGCAAAGGATGCCGCCCCCGGCTTCGCCCCATACATCTTCAATGTCTCCGGCGCTTCCTTCGAGATGTCCATCAACTCCGGCACCGAAGTCTGCATGCGATACGCCATTTCATACTGGCTGATGCGCGTCGCGATCTCCGGATCGCCCACATCCGCCAGTTGCGTCTGGTTTAACTGGTTCACCGCATCCAGCACCTGCCGCCGCTGCTCCTGGTTGTGTCCTTTCGGATTCGAGAGAAACAACACCGCATCCCCACTCGAGCGGAACTGGATGCCCTGATACACGCTCGGCAAAAAGCCGCTCGACCAAAGACTCGTCCCCGCCCCACCCGGCGGCCCCGACAACATCACCACATAAGACGGTAAATCCCGGTTCTCTGAACCCAATCCATACGACACCCACGAACCAAAACTCGGCCGCCCACCGCGCCCAAAGCCCGTGTGCAAAAACATCTGCGCCGGCGCGTGATTGATCTCATCCGTATGCAGCGACCGCACCACCGCAATATCATCCGCCACCTTGCCCAGAAACGGCAGCAATTCCGAGATGCTCTGCCCGCTTTTCCCATGCTGTGAAAATTTGAACTTCGTCCCCGACAATTTCAGATTTTCCCCGATGAACGCGAACCGCTTCCCCTTCGTAAGCGATTCCGGACAAGCCTCCCCATCCAGCTTCTGCAACGTCGGCTTGTAGTCGAACATGTCCAACTGCGACGGTGCACCGATCATGTGCAGATAGATCACATGCTTCGCCTTCGGCGCAAAATGCGGCTGATGCAACGCCAGCGGATTCACCGCCCCAAACGCCTCCCCACGCAGCAAAGACGAAAGCGCCACCGCCCCCACCCCAAACCCGCTGC
>JAJNBN010000439.1 GCA_021156225.1 Verrucomicrobiota bacterium
CTTAAAACGCCACATCTCAAGCTGGCCGGTGATATTGGAGACGGCGGCATTGATAAAACGAAAGCGCCCGGGCTGGCAGGAGCGGTAGTTGTGGCGGCATTGCTCCAGCAGGTAAGGCATGGGCTCGACGAAAGCGCCCCGCCACTGTTCGTTATCCACGATGAATTCGCGGATGGGGTCGTTGCTGATGCCGTCGTTGGCGCCGATCTGGACGAAGGTGCCGCCGGAATGTGCGCGGAAAAAGGCCGCCAGCTTATCGTAAACCGGGCTGCGGGAGCCGATGCTGCGCGAGGCCGAACGGATGGCATCAAAGAGGCGCGGATGCCGTTTCAGCGCCCACGAGAGCTTGGCTCGGTTTGAATCTCCATGTTGCCCCATAACAGGTCCACAGTGAACAGCTCACAGACCAGGGACGCAAGAGATATGCTCCGCGCGGTTTTGGTAAGGGCCGTGCATACTTCGGCTTGCGCAAAAAAGGTTGAGAGAAGATAGTGCTCGCCATGATAAGCCCGCGTTTTTCCCCGATACTGTTGACGATATTGGTCACCGGTTCCCTGTTTTCGAGCATTTGCGTGGAGGCGGCGAACTGGCCATCTTGGCGCGGACCGAATGACGGTTCCAGCAAGGTGCAGGAAGTGGGGCTGCCGGACCGTTGGAGCGTGACGAACAATGTGAAGTGGCGGATCGATCTGCCCGACCGGGGCAATTCCACGCCGGTGATCTGGGGCGACAAGATTTTCGTGACGCAGGCGATCGAGGCGGAGAAACGGCGGACGCTGATGTGCCTGAACAAGCGGGACGGCAAAGTGCTCTGGCAACAGGGCGTGGTTTATGACAAGGCGGAGCAGACGCACAAAGACAATCCGTATTGCGCGGCCTCGCCGGTGGTGGATGGGGAACGCGTCATCGTGACGCATGGTTCGGCGGGCGTGTTCTGCTATGACTTGAATGGCAAGGAATTGTGGCGGCGCGATCTGGGGGCGCAGGCACATGAATGGGGCAATGCGTCGTCGCCGGTGTTGCACGGAGATGCGGTGTTCATTTTCCATGGACCGGGGAAAGGAGCGTTCCTCGTCGCCATGGACAAGAAGACGGGGAAAGACGTGTGGCGCTTCAATGAGCCAGAGCTTGATTTCAGTGATCGTGTGGATGGGTTTAAGGGCAAGGCGGATGGCATTGTCGGCACGTTCAGCACGCCGATCGTGATCAAGGCGAACGGGCGTGAAGAACTCGTGATGAGTTTTCCGAAATATGTGCGCGCGTTTGATCCGAAGACGGGCAAGGAGCTGTGGCGATGTGATGGGTTGAATCCATTGGTCTATACCTCGCTCATCTACGGAGACGGCGTGCTGGTGGCGATGGGCGGGTTCTTTGGCAATTCATTGGCGGTGAAGCCGGGTGGTAACGGCGATGTGACGGCGACGCATCGCCTGTGGCATACGGTAAGAGACAAGGGCGGCATCGGCACCGGCGTCATCAAGGACGGCCACATCTACTATCATAATTCCGGCAGTTTATTCGCGTGCCTGGATCTGCAGACGGGCAAGGTGCTGTGGGAAGAACGGGCGCAGGGCGTGGGGGCCAAGGCGAGCACATGGGCATCCATGTTGCTGGTGGGTGACGATATCTATATGCCTAACCAATCCGGTGATGTGGTCATCATCAAGGCGAATCCGAAATTTCAATTGGTGGGCGTGAATACGGTGAAGGAGTATTCGAATTCCACGCTGGCAGTTTCCGATGGCGAGATTTTCTTCCGCACCTGGAAGGGACTGTGGTGCATCTCGGCGAAGAAGGAGACGGTGTCGATACGCTGAACGGTGAACTGATTCTGGCCCGCTCTCGTTTCATTGAGAGCGGGCCTTTGTGCTTTAAGCCTGCAACGCTTGGTCACCTTTGGCCAAATACGAGCCAGACAAAGGGCGGATCTGCGAGGAGGTTACTGGTGCAAAGGTGCAGCCCGCTGAAAGGTTGAACCATCGTCAGTCGACATGCTTGCATTCGATCTATTTCGGTTCCGGAGTAACCTGAGTACCCTGCTTGAACAGGACAATGTGCCCATCGTGGGCCTGGCAGTCTACTGCGCCATCTTGTTGCTTTGGTTCTATCTGCCGCATGAGCGGGCGCACATTCGCCGCACCAAGTGGATGTTCACACTGGCCTTAGTGCTGTTGCTGGGTTCGGTGGTGGTGGCAACGCTCGAGCTGGCCTCCTCGGCGAATCCTTTATATTGGGCGGGACTGATGCTGGGGGGCGCGGCGATGGTGAATCTGTGCGGCATGCTGACCTTCGAAGGCCTTCTGCGGCTGCTGCATATCTCCACTCCCCGGATCGCCCGCGATCTGCTCGTTGCGGTGGGCTATCTCGGTGTGGGGCTGACGCTGCTATCGAGGGCGGGAGTAAGCATCTCCGGGTTGATCACCACCTCGGCGGTGTTGACGGCCGTCATCGGTTTTTCGCTGCAAGATACATTGGGTAACATTATGGGTGGGCTTGCCCTGCAGACGGACAAATCCATCCAGGTGGGTGACTGGATCAAGGTGGACCAAAATGTAGGCAAAGTGACGGAGATCCGCTGGCGGCACACGGCGATCGAGACGCACAACTGGGAAACGGTCATCATCCCAAATGGCGTCCTGATGAAGGCGCAAGTGACCGTCCTCGGACGGCGAACTGATCAGGCGGTGCAGTGGCGCCGGTGGGTCTATTTCAATGTGGACTTTCGGACCTCGCCCAATGAGGTCATCCAGGCAGTGGTTGATGCCTTGTTGGCCGAGCCGATCACGGGCGTGGCGGCGGAACCCAAGCCGAACTGCATTCTCTACGAGTTCAAGGACAGCTATGGGGTTTATGCGGTGCGTTACTGGCTGACCGACTTGGCGAATGGTGATCCGGTGGATTCGCTCATCCGCACGCGCATTTTTTCCGCGCTCAAACGGGCTAATATCCCGCTTTCCATACCCGCCCAGAGCGTGTTCGTCACGGAGGACAGCCAGACGCGCAAGGTGTTCAAGTCCGAGCAGGAGATCAGTCACCGGCTGGCGACGCTCGAGCACGTAGAGATGTTCCGTAATCTCACCGATTCGGAAAAGCGAACGCTGGCGGAGCACATGCGGACCGCGCCTTTTACCAAGGGCGAGGCGATCACGCGGCAAGGAAGCGAGGCGCACTGGCTGTACATCATCACTCGGGGCTCAGCGGACGTGAACATTCAGGTGGATGGAGCGGCCCGCCGCAGCATCGCCACCTTGCACGAGGGGGATTTCTTCGGGGAGATGTCGTTGATGACCGGGGCGAAACGCTCAGCGACCGTCATCGCGAGGGAGGATGCCGAATGTTATCGCCTGGATAAAGAGGCCTTTCACGAAATCCTGCATCAACGGCCGGAGATGGCCGAGCAGATCTCGCATGTGCTGGCGCATCGTCAAGTGGAGCTGGAAGCAGCCCGCGAGGGATTGGATGCAGAGGCGCGGCAAACCCGCGTCAAGCATGCCCAAGGCGATATCCTCGCAAGGATCAAAGATTTCTTCAGCCTAGGGAATCACAAGCCGGCTTGATCCGCTAACCCAAGGCTTTTTCCAGATGCTCGCAAAGAGTGCGGACAATGTGAACGCGGGCGTATTTCTTGTCGTTGCCGGGCACAATAGTCCACGGGGAAAATTCCGAGCTGGTGTGGGCCACCATGTCATTGATGGCGCCTTTATAAGGGTCCCATTTGGCGCGATTACGCCAGTCTTCCTCGGTGATCTTGTAGCGTTTGAAAGCAATGTTCTGGCGCAGCTTGAACCGGCGGAGCTGCTCTTCCTTGCTGATGTGGATCCAGAATTTCGAGAGGGCGATGCCGTGACGGGCGAGCTGTTCCTCAAAGTCGTTGATCTCCAGAAATGAGCGCTGCCATTCCTCCGGCTGGGCGAAGCCTTCCACGCGTTCCACCAGGACGCGGCCATACCAGGAACGATCAAAAATGGCGGTTACTCCCGCGCGCGGCATGTGCCGCCAGAACCGCCACAGATAGTGCTGGG
>JAJNBN010000440.1 GCA_021156225.1 Verrucomicrobiota bacterium
CCAGCAACCGTTATCCCAGAGTTTGGAAGCGTTACTGGGGGCAGCGGAGAACCAGACGGCCCTCACGCTCAACCAGCTCGTCGAACGCACGGGCGGACGCGGCATCTATCTTTTTCTCACGATGGTAAGTCTGCCGTTCATCGTGCCCATCCCCTTGCCGGGTTTCAGCCTGGTGGTGGGGGTGATCATTCTGCTGTCGGGGCTGCGGATGGCCTTGGGGCTGCCGCCGAAGCTGCCGCTGTTCATCGGCAAGAAATCCATTTCGGTTGAGCGGCAGCGCAAGATCCTCGCGGCGAGTGTCCGATTGGTGAAGTGGATCGAGCGGATGGTCAAGCCCCGGGGACGCGACTGGATCGCGAACGAGGCTTCCCGCCGGGCGCACGGGCTGCTCATCGCCTTCATGGGATTGCTGCTGACCTTGCCATTGCCCATCGTGTTCACGAATTCGCTGCCGGGGCTGGCGGTGATCTTTGTCTGTGTGAGCATGATGGAGGAGGATGCCTTGCTGATCTGGGCGGGTTACGTTTTTGCCGCAGGTTCTGTGATTTATCTGCTGGCCCTTTCCAAGATCATCATCGCACTCTTTGAGCGTTATTCGGAATCGGTCCGGCAATTCTTGGGAATCTAGTGAAATCGTACCGCTGGTCATTTGCGCCGATCCAGTTGGAACTGGCCCGTGTCTTGAGCCAGAACCTGCGCGTCTCTCCTTTGCTCGCCCAATGCCTGCTCAACCGCGAACTTTCTGAGCCGGGCATCGCTGCTGAATTCCTGGAGCCCAAGTTGAAGAACTTGCGTGATCCGTTTCTGCTGCCCGATATGGCCAAAGCGGTGGCTCGTCTCTACGCCGCCCGTGAGCGCAGTGAACTGGTGGTGATCTTCGGGGACTATGATGTGGACGGAGTTACTTCCACGACGTTACTGAGTGAAGCCCTGAGCGCTCTCGGCTGGCGGGTGGAGGCGTATTTGCCGCATCGTATGGACGAGGGTTATGGGTTGAGCCGGGATGGGGTGGAGAATTGTCTGAACCGGTTCCCGGCCAAAGTCTTGTTGGCGGTGGATTGCGGTTCCACGGCGGTGGATACGATTCAGTGGCTGAACGAACGGACAGTGGACGTGCTGGTACTGGATCATCATCAAGTGTCCACGCCGGAGCCGGCCGCTCATGCGCTGGTGAATCCACAGCGCAGTGATGATAAAAACAGCCAGATGCTGTGCTCGGTGGGATTGGCGTTTAAGCTTCTGCATGCCTTGGTGAAGCGAGGGCGTGAACTGAATCTGGCTGAGATGGCCACGTATGACATCCGGCAATACTTGGACCTAGTGGCCTTGGGCACGGTGGCGGACTTGGTGCCGTTGCGAGGTGAGAATCGGGTGTTGGTTTCGCATGGGTTGAAGGCCTTGGGCGAGACGAAACGGCCGGGGCTTGTTGCCTTGAAGGAAGTGAGCCAGACGGGGCCGAATGTGGGCGTGTATGAGGTGGGTTATCAACTTGGACCGCGCTTGAATGCGGCGGGGCGGTTGGAGAATGCTTCCCAAGCTTTGGATCTTTTACGGGCGAAGTCAGTTGCCGAGGCCTTGCCGCTGGCCCGAGAGTTGGATGCGCGGAATCGCGAGCGGCAGGAGATCGAGCGCGGGATGGCGGAATCAGCTATTGCGACCATCCGCAGCCAGTTCGTGCCGGAACGTGACTATGTGATCGTGCTGGGCGAGATGCTTTGGCACATCGGCGTGGTGGGCATTGTGGCCTCGCGGGTGCTCAGAGAATTTTACCGGCCCACCATCATCATGGGCGGCTCGGGTGATGAGTGGCGCGGGTCGGGACGGAGCATAGAGGGGTTTGATCTGGCATCGGCCTTACGTTCGTGTGAGGACATTTTGGTGAAGCATGGCGGGCATGCGATGGCGGCGGGGTTGACGATTGATCCAAAGCAGGTGGAGCCCTTTCGCGCGCGTTTGAATGAGCTGGCGCAGAAATCCATCGCGCCGGAATATCTGCAACCGCGACTTCCATTGGATGCAGAGGTGACGTTGGGGCAGGTGGACATGATTTTCTTGGACGCGATGCAGAAGCTGGAGCCGATGGGGCAGGGCAATGCCTCGGTGCAACTGGCGGCGCGGAATCTGCGGCTGACGGGTGAGCCGCGACGCATGGGCAAGGAAGGACAGCATCTGAAACTGCAGGTGACGGATGGGGTGTCCGTGCGCGAAGTAGTGTGGTGGGGTGCGGGCGAGGAGAAGATGCCTTCCGGGGTGTTTGATTTGGCGTTCGTGCCGCAACGGAATGAGTATAATGGGCGGACGACGATCCAGTTGAAGTTGCTGGATTGGCGAGAGGCTAAGCCGGTTGCATCGGCAGGCTCATAATCAGCAATTTTTTATGGTATCAGCAGTCATAGTGGCGGCGGGGCGCGGGACGCGCATGGGGCCGAATGTGGACAAGCTGTTCCTCGAAGTGGGGGGCAAGCCGATCATTGTGCACACATGGCGGCAATTTGAGACATGCGCGGCGGTGGATGAGATCATCCTCGTGGTGCGGGAGGGGATGCAATCGGCCTTTGAGGAGTTAGCAGTGGGCGAGGGATTTAAGAAACCGTATCGCCTTGTGCCTGGCGGCAAGGAACGGCAGGACTCGGTTTGGAACGGCATCGTGGCGGTGGACGAAAAAACGGAGATCGTGGCCATCCATGACGGGGCGCGGCCTTGTGTGACGCATGAGTTGATCGCAGCGACGATTCAAGCGGCGAGGGAAACCGGGGCAGCGGTGGCGGCGCAGCGGGTGGTGGATACGATGAAGGAGTCGGCGGATGGCAAGACCATCAGCGGGCATTTGGACCGGAGCCGCTTGTGGGCGGTGCAGACGCCGCAGACGTTTCAAGTGCCGGTCATCCGCAAGGCGCTCTCATTGGTGAAGGAGCGGGGGCTTTTGGTGACGGATGATACGGCGGCATGTGAGCTCATCGGGCAGCCGGTGCGGTTGGTGGAGTGTGCGACGCCGAACCCGAAAGCGACGGCGCCTTCGGATATTCCGTGGCTGGAAATTTTGCTGGGTAAGTGAGAGAGGGAGGCTCCCAATTCCAAACACCAAGCTCCAGAGAAGCTTCAAACTTCAATTGGCAACTGGTTGGGCACTCGGCTTCGAGTTCTGCTTAATCCGTCGTTCTCTGGCGAAAATGCTGTAGATTTGATTGGTGGCAACGAAGCTTCCCACGATGAACGTAATAAGGCTGGCGGGTACGAGGTCTAGAAAGTTCAAAATCAAAGAGATAGCGATGGCGATCATCCAAACGGTAGAAATTAACGCGGGCCAGCCCGAGGTGGGGATTTGCAGTTGCTGTAAGTGCTTGCACTGCCTCCAATGCAAATAATTGGCCAGCGTCGTCAGCAGGAAGACAATGATCAAAATCGTAGTACCCACAGCTTACGTATCCGCCGGTCGGACAGATTTGTCATCAAAAAAGTAAGCGGCCAGATTTACCTACTTGCGGAAGATAGCTGCTCTTTCGGTTTCTTCTTTTTGCTGGTCCGGGCGGGCTTCGTCCAGCAGGAGGTCGATGCCTTTGCGGTCTTGGAATCCGGCGGCCAGTTCGGCGAGGCGATCATAGACGGAGGAAATCAACTTGATCCGGGCCCAGAAGTCGTGAGTGGCGGGGATGGGATATTTCAAAGCAAAGGTGAGTTCGAGGCGGGAGTCTTTGCCGTCCAATAGAACGGCCACGTGCGAGAGGCGAGACGACATCGCTTCATCAAAGGCAATGACGCTGAGGCCGGGAGACAGCGCGGTCATCCGGGCGACGAATCCGGTCACTTCCTGATGCGCGTTTTGCAAGCCGTCCAAGGCACCTTGCGACGTACGGGCTTCACTGCGAAGGGTGACGGGGATCAGAAAGCTTTGGGAAGAGAGAACGGCGGCGTTGGAAGCGGAGAGGCGACTGTCAGGTGCTTTGAACATAGTTTTATGGGGTTGGGCTATCGGAGTGGGCGCGGTCGCATTTGCCAGCGGGGGAAATGGTGATCGCTTGCGG
>JAJNBN010000017.1 GCA_021156225.1 Verrucomicrobiota bacterium
CGTCTTTGAATACGACCAGATCATCATCGTAGGCCCGGTGTTCCCGCATGAGGTCGTGGGCTTCTCCGGCGGTAACAAGTATCTGTTCCCGGGCGTGGGCGGGCCGGAGATCTTGAACTTCTTCCATTGGCTGGGCGCGGTCGTCACGAACCCGATGATCATCGGCAACAAGTGGACGCCGGTGCGCAAGGTGGTGGATCGCGCGGGGGCCTTGGTCACAGTGCCGAAGAAGTGTTTCTGCATGGTCGTCGCGCCGAACAAGGATTTGGTGGGCCTTTATGCCGGCACGCCGGAGACGGCTTGGGATGCGGCGAGCGAAGTCTCCAAGCAGCATCACATCTGCTACAAGGACAAGCCATTTCATACGGTGCTTTCCTGCGCGCCAGCGATGTATGACGAGCTGTGGACGGGTGGTAAGTGCATGTACAAGCTGGAGCCCGTGGTGGCGGATGGCGGCGAACTCATCATCTACGCGCCGCACATCCATGAAGTCTGCATCGCGCACGGGAAGACGATCATCGAGATCGGTTATCACTGCCGCGATTACTTCCTGAAGCAGTGGGACAAGTTCAAAGATTATCCGTGGGGCGTCATCGCGCATTCCACGCACGTGCGCGGCATCGGCAAGTTCGAGAATGGTGTGGAGCAATGTCGCGTGAAGGTGACGCTGGCGACGGGCATCCCGGAGGAGATCTGCAAGAAGATCAACATGGGCTATCGCGACCCGAAGAGCATCCGCAAGGAAGACTTCGCGAACCGCGAGGATGAAGGCATCCTGCTCGTGCCTAAGGCGGGTGAGATGCTGTATCACCTCAAGAAGCAGCCGAAGTGGGCGGGTGGGGAGTAAGGGGATTTACGAATTACGACCCCGACCGAAAGGTGCGGGGTGAAGCGCCGTTCTGAAGTCTCAGGGCGGCGTTTTTTTGCCCGCTAAAAACGCGAAAAGGCGCTAAAATGTGAAAATCAGAAGGCAGTTTTTTGGCCGGACTGAATCATTTTTATGCAACGTTGGGCTATGCTTGAATGCGCTTCCAGTTTCTTCAGTTGAGGCAGAGCTTTTGGGCCGCATTGGAGAATGGCGTCTGAGATGGTGAGTGAGTGTGCCGCGTCCCAGATCAGACTATCATCTTGCAACAGCGTTACGAGATGGGCGCCATCAGGGAGCCGGGAGCATACGTAAAGGGCGTGGACTAAATTCTGTTCCAGAACGGTAATGCCTTGGTCGCCGTATTTTTCGAGGTCCCAAGCGTGCTGCTTCAACAGGGTCACTAAAGCAGCAAGTTCAGCAGCAGTCAGGTCGTTCGGGATGGATGGTTTGAATTCACCCTTTGCTTGGCGTGTTGCCGCTTGGGAAAGAATGTTTTGAAAAGTTGCCGCAGATCGCGGTGAGGCTGGTTTGGTTTCCTTTCGGTATTTCTTGATCCACGGTTCGGGCTTTTGGCCGAGGTCATCGCGGGTGCGGGCGCGGAGGATGGCGATAATCTCTTGCTGGGCACGTTCACGTTGGCGCTCGACGAGGTCGTCCAAGGCGGAGCCGCGGGTTTGCTTGGTGCCGGAGGGGTAGTAGTTCACCACGTAGGCGAGGCATTCGGCGGCTTGGGCGGGATTGCCGGCCAAGGAGCGGTTGCTCATTTCGGTGAAATAGGCGATCTGTTCCTGGGCGAACTTGGTCTGGATTTTCAGAGTGGCGTAGGACCAGAAGAGCCAGCACGTGGAAACGAAGAAGACGATGCAAAGAGAGAGTATAAGTTTTTCGCGGGGAGTGAGGTTATGCGGGCGCATGTTGAGAGCTGCGTGAAATGTTATTTGGCGAAGCTGAAGAAGTCGATGAGGATGGCGTGATGCAACCCCTTCGGGGTAGCTGGCTTTTCGGCAGGCACCCAGGGTAGGCCCGCTCCTTCGTCGCAAGCCAACCCTGGGCTGATTGATGGAACTCCGTTGGAGTTCAGGAAGCGGAGGTGCACGAGAAAACGGAAGCTGACTTTGCTCAGGGACATTGCTGTGCCCGAGACCCCGACCTATGGGCACGGGGCAGGCGGGCACGCTCCGCTTTTTTAGAACTGGAATGAGACTGAATTGCGGAAACTTTTTGCAATTATTTTTTGACGGAGAAAAACGGGAGGAGTATTTTTATCGTGTCGGTGATCGGTGGGCTGCGAGCGCGGTCTGAGGTCATCGCGTAAGGAGGTTGAGGAAAGGGATGCTGGTCTTGGTGACTGGTGTCAGATCGAGGTGAGGCTTCGAAAAAGTTCATCCCCAACCGGAAAGAGTGTTTATGTTTATTTTGAGTGATGAGATGGCGGGATGGAAAGGAAGGGGAGGAAAGCTGGAATCCAAACGACGGTTACCTGCATTAGGCAAGAGACAATCAATAATTAGAATTATTCTAAATATTGACAGGGTTTGAGGAAGGAGGGAGAGTTTATCTATGAGTTTGGATTCAAAGGCAAGCACGAGTGGTGAGCTGATCGAGAAGCTCGCCCATAGCGGCCTGCGCCAGACGCCGCAGCGCCAGTTGGTGTATCAGGTGCTCGTAGAGAACCGGGATCACCCGACGGCAGAAGAAGTCTTCATCCGCACGAAGCAGAAGACGCCGGATATCTCGATGGCGACGGTCTATAACTGCCTGGATGCGCTGGTGAAGTGTAGCGTCGTTAAACAGGTGAATCTGGATCGCGGGGCGACACGGTATTGTCCTAACATGATGGACCACAGCCACTTCCATTGTGAGCAATGCAGCGGGGTGTTCGATATCGACCTGACGAACCCTTTGGAAGCAGCGGGGGCGCGGATGCCGCGCGGGTTTCTAGTGAAACATTTGGACCTGACTTTGAAGGGCGTTTGCCCGGCTTGCGCGCAGAAGCACAATTAATTTTTAGATTTCCGACAAGATGAGCACAGCCACAGAGACAATCGAGGGATTCGTAAAGAGCGAATATAAGTACGGTTTCGTGACGGACGTGGAGGCGGATTCCGCACCTCCCGGCCTGAGCGAGGAGATAGTGCGCTTCATCTCTGCCAAGAAGAACGAGCCGGAATGGCTCCTCGAATGGCGGCTGAAGGCGTATCGCTACTGGACGACCATGACGGAGCCGAAGTGGCCGCATGTGCATTATCCGAAAGTGGATTTCCAGGACATCATCTACTACTCCTCGCCGAAGCAACAGGGCAAGAACGCCCCGAAGAGCCTGGATGAAGTGGATCCGAAGTTGCTCGAGATGTATGCCAAGCTGGGCATCCCCTTGCGCGAGCGTGAACGGCTGGCGGGTGTGGCGGTGGACGTGGTGATGGACAGCGTCTCCGTGGGCACGACCTACAAGGAAACGCTCGCGGAAAAGGGCATCATCTTCTGCTCGTTCTCGGAAGCGGTGAAGGAACATCCGGAACTGGTGAAGAAGTATCTCGGGTCGGTCGTTCCCTATACTGATAATTTTTATGCGGCGCTGAACTCGGCGGTCTTCAGTGACGGCTCGTTCTGCTACATCCCGAAGGGCGTGCGTTGCCCGATGGAACTCTCCACGTATTTCCGCATCAATGCGGCGAAGACGGGACAGTTCGAGCGCACGTTGCTCATCGCGGATGAAGGCTCGCATGTCAGTTACCTGGAAGGTTGCACGGCGCCGATGCGTGATGAGAACCAGCTCCATGCGGCGGTCGTCGAGTTGATCACGCATGACAATGCGGAGATCAAGTATTCCACGGTGCAGAACTGGTATCCGGGCGATGCGGAAGGTCGCGGCGGTATCTATAACTTTGTGACGAAGCGCGGCATGTGCAAGGGCCGTAACTCGAAGATTTCATGGACGCAGGTGGAGACGGGCTCCGCCATCACGTGGAAGTATCCGAGCTGCATCCTCTTGGGCGATAATTCCGTGGGCGAGTTCTACTCCGTGGCGTTGACCAATCAACGGCAGCAGGCGGATACGGGCACGAAGATGATCCACATCGGCAAGAACACGCGCAGCACGATCATCTCGAAGGGCATCTCCGCCGGTCGCGGCCAGAATAGCTATCGCGGTCTGGTGGAGATCCGCAAGAGCGCGGAGAACGCGCGTAACTTCTCCCAGTGCGATTCGCTGTTGATCGGTGACAAGTGCGGCGCGCACACGTTCCCCTACATTGAGGTGAAGAACACGACGGGCAGCGTGGAACATGAGGCGACGACCTCGAAGATCGGCGAGGACCAGATCTTTTACTGCAACCAGCGCGGCATCTCCACGCAGGACGCGGTGAACATGATCGTGAACGGCTTCTGCAAGGAAGTGTTCAAGGAACTGCCGATGGAATTCGCGGTAGAAGCGCAGAAGCTGCTGGGCGTGAGCCTTGAGGGCAGTGTGGGTTGAGGACGGGGAGAGACGACAATTTTATTTTTATTTAGAACTGAAAATGAGCGAAACGATTCTTGAGATCAAAGACCTCCAGGCGGGTGTGGAGACGAAACAGATTTTGAAGGGCTTGAACCTGACCATCAAGGCAGGCGAAGTCCATGCCATCATGGGGCCAAACGGCAGCGGCAAGAGCACGCTGGCCTCGGTTCTGGCCGGTCGCGATGGCTATGATGTCACGGGCGGCTCCGCCACGTATCTCGGCAAGGACCTCTTGGAAATGGACCCGGAAGAGCGCGCCCGCGAAGGTGTCTTCCTCGCGTTCCAATATCCCATCGAGATCCCGGGTGTGAACACTACCTACTTCCTGAAAGCCGCAGTGAACGAAGTGCGCAAGCACAAGGGCCTGCCGGAGCTGGACGCGATGGAGTTCCTGAAGTTCGTGAAGCAGAAGGCCAAGGTGCTGGAGCTGCGCGAAGACTTCTTGAAGCGCGCGGTGAATGAAGGTTTCTCCGGTGGTGAGAAGAAGCGTAATGAGATCTTCCAGATGGCGTGCCTCGAGCCACGTCTCGCGATCCTCGATGAAACGGATTCCGGCCTCGACATCGATGCCTTGAAGGTCGTCTCCGAGGGCGTGAACAAGCTCAAGAACGAGGGCAACGCGCAACTCGTCATCACGCATTATCAGCGGTTGCTGGATTACATCGTGCCGGACTTCGTGCACGTGCTCTACAATGGCCGCATCGTGAAATCCGGCGGCAAGGATCTCGCGCTGGAACTCGAGGCCAAGGGCTATGACTGGGTCACCAAGGGCGACCTCCAACCCGCGTAATATTTAAGCGGCACTGACATGACCCAGACCCTCAACAAACCCGTCGCCGCCGAAGCGGACACCCGCCTCGCCGCCTTTGACCGGCTGGAAGGCTCGCTCGCGAAGCAGCAACCAGCCTGGCTCTTCCCGTTGCGCAAGGCCGGCATCTCGCAATTCGCGGAGCTGGGCTATCCCACGCTGCACGATGAAGACTGGCGCTTCACGAACGTGGCACATGCCGCCAAGCTGCCTTACTTGCCGGCAACCGAACCGGCTTCGGCCAGCGTCACGTTGGCGGACTTGAAGCAGTTCCCCTTCGCGGATCAACCGGGCACGCGCCTCGTCTTCGTGGATGGTCACTACGCTGCCGCGTTGTCTAATATCACGGCTTTGCCGGAAGGTGTGAAGGTCACGAACCTTAAACAAGCGCTCACGACGGATGCCGCGCTCATCGAGAAACATCTCACGCGTTATTCCGGTAATGAGGCGAATGCTTTTGCGGTCTTGAACATCGCGTTTTTCACCGATGGTCTTTTCGTACATGTGCCGAAGAACGCCGTGGTGGAGCAAGCGGTTCAAGTCATCTATCTCAGCACCGCCACGGAAACGGGCACGGCGGCGCATGTGCGCAATCTCGTGATCGTGGAAGCGAACGCGAAGGTCACCTTGCTGGAAAGCTACGTGAGTCTCGCGAAGGCACCTTACGTCACGAACGCCATCACGGAACTTGTGGTGGGCGATAACGCCTGGGTGGAGCATGTGAAGTTTCAGGATGAAGCAGCGGATGCGTTTCATTTCGCGGCGTTGCACGGCGTGTTTGGTCGCACGTCGAAAGCGTGGACGCATTCCATCGCGCTCGGTGGCAAGCTGGCGCGTTACAACCTGCGCACGAAGCTGGACGGCGAAGGATTGGAAGCGATCCTCAACGGGCTTTACCTCACGCGCAACGAACAGGTGATCGATCATCACATGATCGTGGAACATGCGAAGGCGCATTGTGCGAGCCATGAGTATTTCAACGGCATCCTCGATGATAAATCGAAAGGTGTCTTCCACGGCCGCATTCTGGTGCAGCCGGACGCGCAGAAGACGGACGCGAAGCAGACGAATCGCAATCTGCTCCTGAGCGACGACGCCACGGCGGACGCGAAGCCGCAGTTGGAGATTTACGCGGACGATGTGAAGTGCACACACGGCGCGACGATCGGCCGGATGAACGAAGAGCAGATCTTTTATCTTCGCGCCCGGGGCATTGGTGAAAAGACGGCGCGTCGCATGTTGATGCACGCCTTCGCCGGCGAGATCATTGATCGCGTCCAGACGGAAGCGGTCCGCGAAGAACTGGATAAAATCGTGTGGGAACGGCTGGAAACGAACCCTCATCTGCACGAGAGCTGAGCCATGTCGATCACGATCGAAGAACTGGTCGAGAACTTTGAGCTGCTGGGCGATTGGGAAGAGCGTTACGGCTACCTGATCGAGCTGGGCAAGAAATTGCCCGGCCTGCCCGAAGCGGAAAAGACTGAGGCCAATCGCGTCCACGGCTGCCAGGCGATGGTGTGGATGAAGATGATGCCGAGCACGACGAAGCCCGGCGCGTTCATCATCCTAGCGGACAGCGATGCGTTCATCGTGCGTGGTCTGATCGCGGTCTTGCAGTTGATTTTCAATGACCGCACGCCGGAAGAGATTTTGAAGGCCGATGCCAAGGCGCATCTGCTGAAGCTGGGGCTGGACCGTCACTTGAGCCCGACGCGGAAGAACGGGCTCTTCGCGATGGTGGAACGGATCAAGGTGCTGGCGCAGGAGAAACTGGTGGCGGCGAATTGACGGTTAAGAATTTTTGAACGAGCGGCCGGACTTTGCCTTAAAGTTGTAGCTGCAAACTGAAGGGAAAGACATATGAGTTACGGAGCACAAGAGACAGTGACGTTGACCCGCGATGTGGATGCCGCCGTGGTGCCTGTGGGTACGAAGGTGACATTGCAGCAGGGCGAGCAGGCTTACATCACGCAGGAGTTGGGCGGCAGCTACACCGTGGTGGTGAATGGCAACATGTTCCGCATCGACGGTAAAGACGCTGACGCGCTGGGCAAGGAAGTGAAGCAGACGACCATCCGCTCCACCACCGGCCAACCGGTGACGAAAGAGGAACTCGACAAACACATCTGGGAACAGCTCCGCACATGCTATGACCCGGAGATCCCCGTGAATATCGTGGACCTCGGACTGATCTATGATTGCCACATTGACAATCTCGCAGATGGCGGTGGCTACAAGGTGGACGTGAAGATGACCCTCACTGCGCCCGGTTGCGGCATGGGCCCGGTGCTGCAACAAGATGTTCAGAACAAGCTCATCAGCATCGAGGATGTGCAGGAGGTAAACGTGGAACTCGTCTGGGAACCGCAGTGGAACCAAGGCATGATGACGGAAGCCGCGCGCTTGCAGTTGGGCCTGATGTAATGGGCCGTTGATGGTATATTAAGAAGAGATGACTGCCACCGCGACATCGCCAGCACCGTCGAAACCCGCCACTCCGGATTGGGCTGCGCTTCGTGCTGACTTCCCCATCCTCAACGAGGTGGTGAATGGCAATCCTCTGATCTATTTCGACAACGGGGCGACGAGCCAGAAGCCCAAGCAGGTGCTCGCGGCCATCCAGAATTACTACGAGCACGAGAATGCCAACGTGCATCGGGGCATCCATGAGCTGAGCAACCGTGCGACGGAGGCTTACGAGAACGCCCGTCAACGCACGGCGCAGTTCCTTAACGCGCGTGATAAATCCGAGATCATCTTCACACGCGGCACGACTGAGGGCATCAACCTCGTCGCCGCGACATGGGCGCTGGATCACCTCAAGCCCGGCGCCACTATCCTGATCAGCGAGCTGGAGCATCATAGCAATCTTGTCCCCTGGCAGATGGTCGCCAAGCGCACCGGCGCGAAGCTCGCTTACATCCCGGTCACTGGCGATGAAGGCACGCTTGATCTCAACCGTCTCGACAGAATGGCTGCGGATGGCGTGAAGATCCTTTCCATCACGCACATCTCGAACTCGATGGGTGTGGTGAATCCTGTGGCGGAGATTTGCTCGAAGGCGCGGGCGCAAGGTGTCGTCACTGTGATTGATGCGGCGCAGAGTGCGGGGCATTTGCCTATCGATGTGCAGGCGATTGGCTGTGATTTCCTCGCGTTCTCGAGTCACAAGATTTGCGGTCCTACCGGAATGGGCGTGCTGTATGGGCGCAAGGAAGTTCTGAAGGATCTTTCGCCGTATCAGGGCGGCGGCGAGATGATCTCGAAGGTCGAATACTTTAATACGGTCTATAACGTGCCTCCGCATCGGTTTGAGGCTGGCACACCGCATATAGCTGGTGCTGTTGGTTTGCACGCGGCGCTGGATTATCTCGATGCTATCGGTCGTGACCGCATCTTCGCGCACGATCAGGAACTGGCGGAGTATGCCGCGGCGAAATTGAGTGAATTCAAGGGCATCCGCATCTTCGGTCCCAAGCAAGGTCGTGCGGGCCTGGTGAGCTTTGTGTTCTCGAATGCCCATGCCTTGGACATCGCCACGATGGTGGATCAGAAGGGTGTGGCGCTGCGAGCGGGGCATCATTGCAATCAGCCTTTGATGGCTAAGCTGGGTGTGCCGGCCACGTTGCGCGCGAGCTTTTACTTTTACAACACGAAGGCTGAAGTGGACCGCTTCATAGAGATATTGCACAAGGTGCAAAAGCTGTTCCTCTGAGCTATACTGATTTTATGTCCGCCGTAGCTGAACAAGTTGGAGCGAACTCGCCGATGAGCGAGGTGCTGGAAGCGTATCCTGGAGCGCAGCGTGCGCTCTTCCGCAAGTATCACATCGGTGGTTGCTCCAGTTGCGGATTCCAGCCGACTGAGACGCTCGGTCAGGTTTGTGCGCGCAATAACAAGCTGAACGTGGATGAGGTCCTCGCGCATATCCGCACGAGTCATGACGAGGATGCGAAGGTTTTGATTTCCCCGAAGGAACTCGCCAGCCAGTTGCAGCAGAAGACGGGCATTCGCCTGCTTGATATCCGTTCCCGCGAAGAATATGAGGCGGTGAAGATCGAGGGTTCGTTGCTGCTTTCCCAACCTTTGATGCAGGAGATTTTGGGTAAATGGGGGCAAGATGCTTCTTTCGTGGTCATCGATCACATGGGTAAGACGGCCTTGGATGGCGCGGCTTATTTCCTCGGTCATGGGTATAAGAACGTGCGGGCTTTGCGTGGTGGCATCGATGCCTGGTCGCAAGATGTGGATGCAAGTTTGCCACGGTATCAATTGGGTTAAAGAATTTTTTGATGAACGCTGATTTGGAAAAGAAGATTCGCGAGGCGCTGGCCAACCCCAAGAACGTGGGCGAAATGGCCGACGCCGACAGTATCGGCACCGTGGGCAATGCCGGTTGCGGCGAGATGTTGCGCCTGTGGGTGAAGTTCAAGGACGACAAAGGGCGGCGTGTTATTGACAAGGCGACGTTCCAATCCTTTGGCTGCGAAACCGCGATTGCTGTGGCCAGCATGGCCACGGAACTTATCAAAGGTAAGACGGCAGAAGAAGCGCTCGCCTTGAAGACGGAAGATTTGTCCGGGGGCCTGGGACCGCTGCCGCCGATGAAGATTCATTGTGCGGAACTCGTGGAAGGGGCCTTGCGCTCGGCTTTGGAACCAGCGGCGAAGGATTGCCAGCCGGCAGCGGTTGTCGCTACGCCAGCTTCATCAGGGGCGAATCTCATCGACAGTCTGAGCCAGGAGAAGAAGTCCGGGATGAAGATCAATTTCCTGCCGCCTGCGAAGAAGTAAGCTGGTGTTTTCGGCTTTTCGAGTTGGGCAACCCGAGCTAACACTGGGGCATGCAATCCATTTTGTCCGGTGTGAACCGCCGTTTCACCTTGTCTGCGGGGCTGCTTCTTGCTGCCTTTTCTTTTTCCGCATTCTCCAGTGCCAGGGCTGCGGAGTGGGCGGTAACGGAGGAAAAGAACCCGCACGGACCGGGCAAGGTGGCGATGGTCAAGAGGGACGGCAAGCAAGTCGCCGCGCTGGTCTTTGGCGAAGGACAGTTCAAGCCGTATCTGCATGTCTATGGCACGCAGGGTGAGTTGCTGACCAACAGCGGGCTGGATGCCGAGGGCAAGACGGCGGGCAAGTTTCCGCATCATCGCGGCATTTACATCGGCTGGAACAAGATCACCTCGGATTTAGGCAGCGCGGATTGCTGGCACATGAAGGGCGGGAGCATGGAGATCACCAAGCTGGAGCCAGCCAAGACCACGGCTGATTCCGCGACGCTCGTGGCGAAGATTGCCTGGCGTGCGGAGAAGAAAGATGCGAACGACAGCAACCTTCTCGTGAACGAAACGCGTACGCTGGTCATCAGCCAGCCCGATGGCAAGACCACGCAGGTGGATGCTAAGTTCGAGCTGCAAGCCGCGCGTGACCTGAATCTCGGTGGCGATCTTCAGCATGCGGGCATCCATTTCCGCGCAGCGGGTGAAGTGGCGGATCGTGTGAAAGAGACGAGCTATTTGTGGGAGCCGGATTTGCCGGCGGGCAATGGCAAGATCGTGAGTGACCAGTTCAAATGGTGCCGGTTGCTCTTTCCCGTGGGGCAGAGCTGGTACACCAGCACGGAACTGAATGCGCCGACGAATCCGATTAAAGAACTCTCCTGGCGCGATTACGGCCGGTTCGGATTCTTCTTCGACAAGGCCATGAAGAAGGACGAGAACCTGACGGTGAACTACCGTTTCCTCATCTCCCCTGCGGCCGCTCCGGGAGCGCCGGGCAAGGAATCTGCCGAGCAGAAGGCGAAATCGCGGGCCGCCAGTGATGCAGCCTATGCGGCTTACGTGAAGGCGTTGAAAAAGTAAGGCGCTGCGCAGCGAATACTTGAAGCATAGGCCTGACACAGGCACATTGCCATCAATGAGACAGCTTTGGTTTTTGTGCTGCTGCCTGGCGCTGTTGTTGCCAGATGCTGTGCATGCCCAGGAGGGCAAGCTGTCCACCTTCGCCTTCAATGGTTTCAAATACATCCAACTGGATGATTGGGCCAAGTACTACAGTTTTAATCACACTTGGACCCGGGCATCGAAGGAACTTCAGATCAGCAGCAAGTGGTCGAAGCTGGAATTCGAAATCGAAAACAAGCGGATGCTTCTTAATGGAACGGCGGTGTGGCTCTCGGCACCAGTGGTTTTACGTGATGGCTCGGCTTGCGTGTCCACGCTTGATCTGGACAATGCCATTCACCCCGTCATGTTTCCGCCCAGGCTCAAGCCCGGAACCAAGGTGAAGACAATCTGCATCGACCCTGGTCACGGTGGCAAGGACCCGGGCAACCAGAACAGCGGTGGGCAGGAAAAGGGATATACATTGCTGCTTGCCAAAGAGTTGAAGTATCAACTGGAAGAAGCGGGCTTTAAAGTAGTGCTGACCCGGACTTCAGACAAATTCGTAGAATTGGAATCTCGCCCTTTCGTCGCGCAGAAATTTGATGCCGACTTGTTTATCAGCCTTCATTTCAATGGTGTGGCTGGGGGCGGAGCCAAGGGAGCGGAAGTGTTCGCACTAACGCCGCCGGGTGCCAGTTCTACGAATGCCCGTGGTGAAGGGGCCACGGCAGTGCGTTTTCCCGGCAATAAGAATGATGAGCAGAACAGTCTGCTGGCGTATGGCATCCAACGGGCTTTGTTGAAGGCCACCAACGCAGATGATCGCGGTGTGCGCCGGGCGCGGTTCGCGGTCCTACGTTATTCCGATATGCCCGCGGTGCTGGTCGAAGCGGGCTTCATGTCCGATCCGGGCGAGGCGAGCAAGATCCGCAGCTCGTCTCATCGGCGGACGATGGCCAAGGGCATCACCGATGGCATCAAGGAATACAAACGCATCGTGGAACGGCAATAAGCCCAGCCGATTTAATTTCTGTGAAGCAGGACAGCAATCTACCGATCGGCGTGTTTGATTCCGGCATCGGCGGGCTCACCGTGGTGCGCCAATTGCGCCGCGTGATGCCGCGTGAGGATTTCGTCTATCTCGGTGACACTGCGCGTGTGCCTTATGGCACGAAGTCACCCGACACCGTGGTGCGCTTCGCTTGTGAAGATGCTCAGTTTCTGATGCAAGAGCAGGTGAAAGCCATCGTCGTGGCCTGCAACACGGCTTCTGCGTGGGCGATTCCTACCTTGGAACGCAGCTTCGATGTGCCGATCTTTGGGGTGATTTTGCCGGGCGCACGGGCGGCCTTGGAAAAGACGGAAACCGGTCGCATTGGGATCATCGGCACAACCTCGACCATTCGCAGCCAGGCGTATGTGAAGGCGATTCTTTCCCGTGATGATTCCGTGAAGGTGGTGGCGCGGTCCTGTCCGTTGCTGGTGCCTCTAGTAGAGGAGGGCTGGGTGCGGCATAAGGTTACGAAGTCCGTGCTCAAGGAATACCTCGCACCTTTGCTCAAGCAGCGGGTGGATACGCTGGTGCTGGGCTGCACGCATTATCCTTTGCTGAAGCCGCTCTTGGGTGAAGTCGTGAGCAAGAATGTGAAGCTCGTGGATTCCGCCGAGGCTTGCGCGGAACATGTGGAGGAGCGGTTGAAGACGTTGGGTTTGTTGGCTAAGCGCCGCCGTCGCCCCGGTGTCATTCTGCCGTTCGTCACGGATGAGGTTGAGCGGTTCAATGAACTCTCCGAGCGGTTCCTGGGGTTTCCGGCGGAGCGAGCAGTCTTGGTGGCGCTGGCACCTTGGGACCGGAGAAGACGCGGCGAGCACTTGAGCGATTTTCTAATGCGCTAGCTCGCCACTCGGCGGCTACGTTAGTCCACTGTGTGCCAGCGACCGAGGAGTTGCACGTCATCTACGAAGCATTCGAGCGGACCGTTGCCGATGAGTTCGAGGGACATGAGGTCTACTTCCCCCACGCTTAGCTTGGGGAAGCGGTTCAGCGTGAGGTCCACGGGTTGCCATTGTGTGCCGATTTCCGGTTCATCGGGGTAGAGAGAGATGGTTTGCTGGGGAGTGAAGGCGTGGGCTTGGAGGGTGCAGCGAAGTTTGGCGGTGCCGCTGCCCAGGCGCACCCAGAGACGGATGCCGCGGGCGAAGTTCTGTTCCAATTGCCAGCCGCGGATGCGCGTGGTGGTGACGGTGATGGAGCGCTTGCCTGCGGGGATGACGAGACGTAGCGCGGCGTTGCCATTCTTCACGATGGTGCCGGTCTCGACTGGTGTGAAGCGGGGTTCATCCGTGACCGTGCGCCAGCTCCAGAGTTCTTCTTCGAAGCCTTCCAGGAAGGGCCAGAAGATGCGGCTGGGCTCTTCGAGGCCGACGAGACGCGGGCGGCAGAGGCGCAAGGCGGTGGTGTGCTTTTGTGTAGTTTCAGTTTCCACGAAATAGATGACCGGGATATCGACGTTTTCGATGGGCAGGGCAGTTTCCCAACGTTCACCGCGCTTTTCCATCGGGAGAGATTGCCAGTCGCGGGCGCGCCAGCGTCCGGGAGCATCGGCGCTCGACCAGAGACGGGCGGACTTCACTTCCGTTCCAGTAGGCGCGTGCCAATAGACTTTCAGTCTGCCGACGAGGGCTTCATTGGTCAGGGTGCCGGATTGGGAGGTGGTCCAATGATTGGTGGTGATAAAATCGGGGTGAACGCCATCAGGCAACCAAGCATCGGGAAGAGGCTTGGGTGTGGGCTGGGCGTTTAAAGTGGTCCTATCCACGCAGAGGAGGCTGAAGAGGAAAATCGCCAGGATATGTGCGTGGAATTTCATTTGCCGCAGGGAAAGGTGCGAGAGAAATGCGTGTGAGTCAATGAGTGGCCTGAGGTCTGAACATTAACAAAATAAGTTCGCGATATGAGGGGCTTGGCGTAAAATTCTGGCATGGATTCATCGTTGGAAGAACGGTTGCTGCGGGTAGAGACGAATATGGCGCATCTGGAACATCTGTGCGAGCAGTTGAACCAGGTGGTGACGGACCAGAGCAAGATCATCACGCGCCTGCAAGCGGTGCAGCAGCAGCTCTCGCAGTCGGTGGAGAGCCAGGAATTGGACCGCATCAAGGGGACGAACGCGAAGCCGCCTCACTATAGTGTCTAGCGGGCATGAGTCTGTTCGAAGCCAAGAGCAGTTTCGATTTGAAGACATTGCGGGCTTCGGTGAAAGAGCTCGCGACCGAGGGGATTTATCTGGGGACATCGTCGTGGAAGTATCCGGGCTGGCTGGGGCAACTCTATGACCGGGACCGGTATGAGACTCGTGGCAAGTTCTCGGAGACTAAGTTCAGGGAGCAATGCCTGGAGGAGTATGCGACGGTGTTTCCGACAGTGAGTGTGGACGCGGCGTATTACAATTTTCCCACGGAGAAGTATGCGCAGGGGCTGGCCGCGCTGGTGCCGCCGGGATTTGAGTTCGGTTTCAAGGTGACGGATGACATCACGGTGAAGCGCTTTCCCAAGCTGCCGCGATTCGGTGAAAAGGGTGGGCAGTTGAATCCCTTCTTCCTGAGCCCGGAGGTGTTCGTGCGGGATTTTCTCAACCCGTTGGAGTGTATCAAGGACAAGGTGGGCGTGCTGA
>JAJNBN010000441.1 GCA_021156225.1 Verrucomicrobiota bacterium
TGAGAGAATTGATGGCGGCGACCTTACCGCCGCGATAATCCTCCACGATCTTCGGGTTTGCCGCGATGACTTCATCGCAGAACTGCTCCAGCGCTCCGGTGTCACTGACTTGGGCCAGCCCTTTTTTCTCTACAATGCTTAACGGCGTAGCGCCACTTTCGAACATCTCGGCGAACACCTCTTGGGCGATCTTGCTGCTGATCTTGCCAGATTCCACCAAGTCCAAAAGTTCCTGGAAAGATTCCGACTTGAACTTCAAGTCATTAACGCTGAAAGCCGTGATGTCTGCTGCTTCCACACCCATCGCAGCTTGTTCAGCCACGGACTTTTCATGAGCCTCGGCCATCTTGGCGCGCAGGTTGTTGATCACCCAGTTCGCGACGCCTTTGGGATTCCTGGACTTCTTGGCGATGGGTTCAAAATAATCGCCCAAGGCCACATCATTCTTGAAGACCTCGGCGTCACCGGCGGGCAATTGATAATCCGTGATGAAACGCTGCTTGCGCGCCAAGGGCAATTCCACCACGCGCTTTTGCACGTCGAGCAACCATGATTCCGTCGGCTCGAACGGCATCAGATCGGGATCAGGGAAATAGCGGTAATCGTGCGCGTCTTCCTTGCTGCGCATCTCCTCCGTCATGCCGCTGATATCATCCCAGCGCATCGTGGTCTGGGACAGTTTGCCACCCTTGGACACCACTCCGATCTGACGGGGAATCTCATACTCCAGCGCCTTGCGGGCTCCGCTGAAGGTGTTCATGTTCTTGATCTCGATCTTGGCGCCGAGAGTCTTCTCGCCCTTGGGCCGCACGCTGACATTCACATCGCAGCGCACCATGCCTTTTTCCATGTCGCAATCGCTGATGCCGCCGTAGGTCAGAATGTCTTTCAAGGCATTCAGATAGGCATACGCCATTTCCGGGCTGGTGATGTCCGGCTCAGAAACGATCTCGAGCAAAGGCACACCGGCGCGATTGCAATCCACGCCGCTGTGGCGGTCGAAATGGAAGTTCTTGCTGACGTCTTCCTCCAAGTGAGCGCGGGTGATGCGTACTCTTTGAAGACGGCCTTCGAACTCAAACTCCACGTAACCATTCTTGGTGGAAGGCTGGTCGTACTGCGTGATCTGGTAATTCTTCGGAACGTCCGGATAAAAATAGTTTTTGCGGTCGAACTTCGCGCGACCTGGTATCTCGCAGTTTAATAGATACCCCGTGAGCACCGTGAGACGGAGCGCTTCGTCATTGGCGACGGGCAGCACCCCGGGCATGCCGAGGCACACGGGACAGACATTGGTATTCGGTTCCGCGCCATAGCTGTTCGCGCAACCGCACCACATCTTCGATTTCGTTTTGAGCTGGACGTGTGTCTCCAACCCGATGACCGCTTCGTATTCCATGAGCGTTACTTGCTAAAAGGAGATTTTTCTTGGTGCCAGCCGGTCGCCTGTTCGTAGGCGTGGGCGATGCGCAGGAGCGTTTCTTCACCGAACGGTTTGCCGAGCATCTGTAAACCAATCGGCAGCTTCGGTTCCTTCGTGAAACCGCAGGGCAGGCTCAGACCGCAGTTGCCCGCCAGATTGCAAGAGATGGTGAAGATGTCCGAGAGATACATCTGCAATGGATCGGCCGATTTCTCACCCGCCCTGAACGCAGCGGTAGGCGTCGTCGGCGTGACGATCACGTCCACTTTCTCGAACGCTTTGTCGAAATCCTGCCGGATGAGGGTGCGAACTTTTTGGGCACGCAGATAGAAGGCATCGTAATAACCGCTGCTCAGTACGTAGGTGCCGAGAATGATGCGGCGTTTCACTTCCGGGCCGAAGCCCGCTCCGCGCGTGTTCTTGTAAAGCTCTGCGGGATTGCCGCCATCCACACGCTTGCTGTAGCGGATGCCGTCGAAGCGCGCCAGATTGGCACTCGCCTCGGCTGTAGCCACGATGTAATAGGTCGCCACCGCGTATTCCGTATGCGGGAGGCTCACCTCCACGATCTCCGCCCCCATGGATTCGAGCTGTTTTACGGCCGCATCTACCGAGGCTTTCACTTCCGGGTCCAAGCCGCCCACCATGTATTCCTTGGCCAGACCGATCTTCAGTCCCTTGATATTTCCCGTCAACGCACCGCGATAATGCGGCACGGGTTGTGGGATACTCGTCGAGTCGCGCAGGTCATGCCCGCTGATGACTTCCAGCAACGTTGCGGCATCGCGCACATCTTTGGTGAAAGGCCCTATCTGGTCGAGTGAAGAGGCAAAGGCCACGAGGCCGTAACGGGAAACGCGGCCATACGTAGGCTTCAAACCCACGCAACCGCATAAAGCTGCCGGTTGACGAATGGAACCACCCGTATCCGACCCCAGACTCGCGATGCATTCATCCGCCGAAACCGAGGCAGCCGAACCGCCGGAAGAACCGCCGGGAATGCGAGAGGTATCCCAAGGATTGCGCGTCGTGAAGTAAGCCGAGTTCTCCGTGGAACTGCCCATCGCAAACTCATCCATGTTCAGACGGCCAAAGACGATCGCTCCTGCCGCCTTCAACTTCTCCACCACCGTCGCGTCATAGACGGAGGTGAAGCCTTCCAAAATCTTCGAGGCGCAACCCAGCGGCTGGCCCTTCACGCTCAAGACATCCTTCATGGCGATGGGCACACCCAGCAAAGGTTTGTCAGTGTGGTTCGCACCGTTCGCGATGGCGGCATCAATCGCCGCGGCCTGCGCCAAAGCATCAGCCGAATCGTAGCTCAGGAAGGCTTTCACCTGTCCGTCCACGCGCTGGATTTGGTCCAGACAAGCTTGCGTCACCTCACGGGCGCTGGCCTCTCGGCGGGAAACTTTCGCGGTGACTTCGGAAATGGTCAGTCGGTTCAGCATGGGAAAAACGACAAAACGTTACTCGACGATCTTCGGCACCAGAAACAGGCCACCACCCTTGGAGGGGGCATTCCTCAAGGCATCTTCGTGAGGCAGGGAAGGACGGACCTCATCCGCGCGCAACACATTCACCAAGGGAAAAGAATGGGCGGTCGGCTCCACCGCTTTGACATCCAGTTCGCCCAGTTTCTCGATGTATTGCAGAACGCCACCGAGCTGGGTGCCCAGCTTGGCTTCTTCTTCCGGGGTCAGGGCGATGCGGGCCAAGTTGGCCACGTAATGGACATTAAAATCCGCAGACATGCGGCGAAGATTATGGAGGGAGAAACCAAGTTCCAAGCCTTTTGCGTCCGCGAACTGGGGCAAGAGGCCAAGAAAACCCTATTCCTCGTCAAACTTGCGCTTGAGCAGAGCTTCGATCTCCAGCACGGCCTGTTCGGCATCGTCCCCTTGGGCTTGGACGGTGATGCGGCTGCTGGGACCGGCCGCCAGCATCATGAGACCCATGATGCTCTTGCCGTTCACCTGCTCGCCGTCCTTCTCGACGAAGATGTCACAATCAAACTTGTTGGCGACCTTCACGAACATGGCCGCTGGCCGTGCGTGAATGCCTAACTTGTTGATGACTGTGAGTTCCTTAGTCACCATGTCGTCTTTATCCGATGATTTTCGCGTGCTGCTCATCCGCGCCGGTAATATGTAAGCCAGTTTGGCCAACTGCCAAGTGATTTCATAAAGATACTCCCTTGGTCATGCGGGCGATCAGGCGTTCGTTCAGTTCCTGCGCGGCATTATGCCCGGCAGCTTTTAATTGTTGTTGCAAGGCAGCAACTTCCACCAAGCGGGCGATATCCCGACCCGGTCGCACCGGGATGGTGATGTGGGGCACCTCAATGCCCAAAATCTTCACCAGATCATCCTCCATGCCCAACCGGTCCACGTTTGGCACGTCATTCCAAGCTTTGAGACTGACAATCAGGTCTACCTGCTTTTCCCGGCGGATGGCTTTAACACCGAACATCTGGGCGACATTGATGATTCCGATGCCGCGCACTTCCCTGTTGTCACGGTTGACTTCGGCACTGGTTCCTATGACGCGACTGCCTTCCATCAAGGTTACTTTCGTGATGTAATCCGC
>JAJNBN010000442.1 GCA_021156225.1 Verrucomicrobiota bacterium
CGGAGGAAGTTCAGTGTGAAGCTGGATTTTCGTGGGACTGAGTTTCAGCGGAAGGTGTGGGCGGCGTTGGTGAGCATTCCTTTTGGCGAGACGCGGAGTTATGCGCAGATTGCGGAGCAGGTGGGGAGTCCGAAGGCGGTCCGGGCGGTGGGGACGGCGAATGGGCGGAATCCGATCTCGATCATCGCGCCGTGTCATCGAGTGATCGGCTCGAATGGGAAGCTGACGGGGTTTGCGGGTGGGCTGGAGGTGAAGGCTTTTTTGTTGGGGTTGGAGGGGAAACGGTAAGCTGGTTTATGAGAGATGCTACGACGTGCAGATAACGATTACAGTAGGTTTGAAGGTTGGTCGAACTTGAAAAATTCCAAATCTATATCGAGCAATTGAACAGGACGCTTGTTTACTCCAATGCCAAATTTAACCATCGTTTCAGCTATTGCTTCGCCATCAAGTAAAAGCAAAGTGATTGCGCCCTTTTTGATGGACGCAGCTTCGGCGTCTTTGGTGAATCGTCCGGTTGTTAGAAATACACCGTGGTCGAAGTCACCTTGAACTGCCCCACGAAACTTATCAATTTCGGGACGGCCAACAGGAGTCTTGGTCCATCGTTTTGCTTGAAATGCAGATCGGATAGTAACTACTCCTTGACGAAACTGCCCTTGGCCGTCAATCCCTCCATCAGGACCACCCTTTGTGACTTGTAGTTCTTGATAACCTAAAAATTGGAGGAGAGACATGCAGAATTGTTCGAATTCTTTTGCTTTCAAAAGTTTCAGTTCTCCAAGGATTCGATTTTTTACTTCTGCTTCGTTTTGATAAATGAGGTCTTTGAGTGTGATTGATTGAGCGAAGGGCAGAACAAGCTCTTGATTCTGCGTATTGGCCGATTTTGTATTAAGGCGTGACTTGCCTTTTGGCGTTAATTTCCAAACGCCTTTCGTCGATCCATCTAACTCATCTTTATCAATGAGCGCTTGCCTGCTCCATTGAACAAGGTTGTGCCATTTGAATGTGTACGGGCTACTAGGCAGTTTCGCCACCAAGTCTTCCTCTGTTAATTGAGGAAATGCTTTCGCAACTATTGGATAAAGTTCCTTAGGCTTACCCGAGCCGCCTAGATCGTGAATCGCTCTTAAAAGAGGAACCTCGACTTCAAACTGCTTCGGGTAAGCCATATATTCTCAAGCTTAGAGCTTCAGGTTCTTGTCGGTCACGGCGCCTTCGGAGGCGGTGGTGACCGCACTGGCGTACTTGGCGAGGACGCCGTAGTTGTAGCGCGGCTTGATGCCTTTCCAGGCTTTCTTGCGCGCGGCCATTTCCTTGGCGGTGATGCCGACGCGGAGTTCGCGGGTTTCGGCGTCGATGGTGATCTTGTCGCCGTTCTTCACGAGGGCGAGCGGTCCGCCGAGGTAGGCCTCAGGGGTGATGTGGCCCACGACGAAGCCGTGCGTGCCGCCGGAGAAGCGTCCATCGGTGATGAGCGCGACATCTTTGCCGAGGCCTTGGCCCATGATGGCGGACGTAGGGCCAAGCATCTCGCGCATACCGGGTCCGCCTTTCGGCCCTTCATAACGGATGACGACGACGTCGCCCTTCTTGATCTTGAGATCGAGGATGGCGGTCATGGCGTCTTCCTCGGAGTTGTAAACTTTCGCCGTGCCTTCGAAGTGCAGGCCTTCCTTGCCGCTGATCTTGGCCACGGCCCCTTCCGGTGCGAGATTGCCACGCAGGATGACGAGGTGGCTGTCTTTCTTGATCGGGTTATCGAGCGGGCGGAAGATGGTCTGGCCGGCCGGATACGGTTTCACGTTGGCGAGCGATTCGGCCATCGTCTCACCAGTGACGGTGAGGCAATCGCCGTGGAGCAGGCCGGCATCGAGCAAGGTCTTCATGAGCGGGCGGATGCCGCCGATGGCGACGACCTCAGACATGAGGTGCTTGCCGCTGGGCTTCAAGTCCGCGAGCACGGGGACGCGTTTGCCGATGCGGGTGAAGTCATCGATGGTCAGCTTCACACCCGCTGAGTGCGCGATGGCGAGGAGGTGCAGCACGGCGTTCGTGGAACCGCCGAGGGCGATGACGACGGTGATGGAGTTCTCAAACGCTTTCTTCGTGAGGATGTCGAGCGGGCGGATGCCTTTCTTCAACATGTTCACGACGGCTTCACCCGCGCGGCGGCAGTCATCCATCTTGGCCGGAGAAATGGCGTTTTGCGCGGAGCTGTTCGGCAAGCTCATGCCGAGGGCTTCGATGGCGCTGGCCATGGTGTTCGCGGTATACATGCCGCCGCAGGAGCCTGGTCCGGGGATGGCGCAGGATTCGATCTGCTGGAGTTCCGCATCATCGATGCGCTTGTTCGCATGGGCACCGATGGCTTCGAAAACGGAGACGACGTCGAGCTTGCGCTTCTGGATGTCGCCCGTGATGCAGCCGGGGAGAATGGTGCCGCCGTAGACGAACACGGCAGCGCGGTTCATGCGGGCGATGGCCATGAGGCAGCCCGGCATGTTTTTATCGCATCCACCGATGGCGACGTAGCCGTCCATGCCCTGGCAACCGACGACGGTTTCCACGGAGTCGGCGATGACTTCGCGGGAGACGAGGGAATATTTCATGCCCTCGGAGCCCATGGAGATACCGTCGGAAATGGTGATGGTGTTGAAGATGATGGCTTTGCCACCGGCGGCGTTCGTGCCCTTTTCGGCTTCGAGCGCGAGCTTGTCGATGTGCATGTTACACGGGGTAACCATGCTCCAGGTGGAGGCGATGCCGATGATGGGCTTGGAGAAATCTTCCTGTTTGAAGCCTACGGGGTAGAGCATCGCGCGGCTGGCAGCGCGGTCGGGGCCGTCCAGCATCTGGCTGGAATAGGGGCGGATATTGATATCGGATTTCGACGTGGTGGACTTCTTCGTTTTCATTAAGGTCTGTGATTTTCAACAGGAAAGGGCGGGAAAGACAAGCAGGGAGAAGCCTGCCGAATGCGGGGAAGTGGTGTCAGAGAGAAATGAGGAAGATGAGAATAAAGAACAGCAGCATAACTCCTTCGACAAGGCTGGCTATGGTGAAGATATAGGGAGATTCGATCTGATAGATTGTCCATGAAGATTTCAGGAAGAAGAAACGTGTGTTCAGCACCCCGTTACGCAGCCCATTGCCGTAATGCAGGGCGAAACCGCACAGGCCAAAGAACCAACCGGTGCTGCTTTCTCCATCGGTCGCCAGGACTATGGCAATGCAGGTGATCATGAGCACTGCGGCGATAAAATCGAAGACTTGGGCGCGCGAGGTGATGGGGTTGAAAGTATTTTTCCCAGCATCGAAACGATAAGCGGTGCCACAGCCTTGGCATGTGGGTGGAGAGAAGCTCGTATCCACCGTGTCACGGCAGTATTCGCAGTCGAAATAAGATGTGGTTTCGGAACTCAATCTCACCTGGCGCTGTTTTATCTTACCCATCTGAAATTGATATTCCATTTAGGCTTGGTTTTTCTAATGACATGGATTAGTTAATGTTCATCAATCAAAAAAGGGATGCGATGTCCATCCCTGTGTACATCTGAGGAACTGCTATGGCCAAAGCTAAGATTCCAAGACACAAGGTGACGTTTGAATTGCACGCGCCCGAGGCAAAAGAGGTCAGTCTGGTGGCGGATTTCACTGATTGGGAGAAGGCTCCCGTCAGCCTCAAGAAGCAGAAGGATGGTAAATGGCAGGAGCAGATCTCGCTGCCCTGCGGGATGTATGAATACCGTTACGTGGTGGACGGCCAATGGGTGACCGATCCGCAAGCCAGCTTGCGGCATACGAACGCGTTTGGAACGGAGAACGCGGTGGTGCTGGTCGCCTTGGACCAACCGCCGGAATGAGATAATTCCTGATTGGTTTATTTTGCCTTCTTGATAGCAGAAATTGTCGTTTCCCAGCACGGGTTGGCTTGCTGTTTGCCTCTTCTGAGCGAAACCGGTATTTTATCTGCTACCAGTGAAGCAAAACAGTGTGCCAT
>JAJNBN010000443.1 GCA_021156225.1 Verrucomicrobiota bacterium
CGCGAGATGGAACTGGCGATGGGTGCAGCCTCGGTGGCGATCAGCCGGGCAGGGGCTTCCTCGCTGGCGGAGATCGCGGCGATGCGTTTGCCTTCGGTGCTGGTGCCGTTTCCGCAAGCGGCGGACAACCACCAGTATCATAACGCGCGCGCGTTCGTGGACAGCAATGCGGCACGTTTGATGGAGCAGAAGGATGCGAGTCCGGAGGCGTTGAAGCTGGTGTTGCTGGAACTCATCGGCAACCGCTCAACGCGTGAGGCCATCGGATTCGCACTGGCCAAGTGGCATACGCCGATGGCGGCGGCGAACATGGCGGAGACAATTTTGCAATCGATCCGGCTGGGACGCGGCGGCGCGCTCAGCGGTGTGGCTGGCGCAGGGGCAACGGCAGCGGCAGATGTGGCGGCGGGACGTTAAATTCGGAAACTGACGGGCAGGTCAGGTCAAAGGCGTGAAGCGTATAACAACCAGTGAAGTGGCGGCATTGCTGGCGGCGGCTCCAGCGGGTGCGACGGTCCATCTCGTGGGCGCTGGCGGCTGCGGCATGAGCGGGCTGGGACACCTCCTGCTGGACCTAGGCTTCGGTGTCTCTGGTTCCGATCTGGCGGATGGTGAAGAAGTGCGGCAATTGCGCGGTCGCGGGGCGCGTGTCTATGAGGGACATGCAGGAAGAATCGTAGAGGAGCATCGGCCGGTGCTGGCGGTCTATACTTCGGCGGTTCGCTTGGACAATCCCGAATTGGTCGCGGCAGAACGGTTGGAAATTCCCATCGTGCGCCGGGCGGTTTTGCTGGCAGCATTGTTGCATCAGCAGCGTGGGATTTGTGTGGCGGGGATGCATGGGAAGACAACTACGGCGTCCTTACTTTCTTTCGCGCTGAAGCAGTTGAACGCGCAACCGAGTTACGCGGTGGGGGCTTTGGTGCCGCAACTGGGACGGCACGCGACGTTTTCGTTGAACGGTTTGGCGGTGAATTCGGCGGCCGGTGTTCGCAACGGGTTTGCGGTGGAAGATCGGGAGCAAACACCGTATTTCGTGATCGAGGCGGATGAGAGTGATGGCACGTTGCGCGAATTTCATCCAGAGCACGCCATCATCCTGAATGTGGACGAGGAGCACCTCGATTACTTCGCGAACCTGGATGCGATCTGCGAGGAGTTCAACAGGTTCGCGGGGCAGACGCGGGGTTTTGTGGCTTATTGCGCGGATGATCCGCGGCTGGTGTCGATGTTTGCGCAACGGCCGAACAGTGTTTCATTCGGGTTCAATCCGCTGGCGACGTATCGCATCGAGTCGCGTCAGGCGACGGGCACGTACAGCAATGCTTTTGAACTGTGGCGTGGGGAAGAGCGGTTGGGTGAATTCAATTTGTCATTGGTGGGTGAGAAGAATGTCTCCAATGCAGCGGGTGCGGCGGCCTTGTTGCACACGCTGGGGCATCCGATGGAAGACATCGCGAAGGCGCTGGCACCGTTCAAGGGAGCAGCCCGGCGGCAGCAAGAGCTGCATCGGGATGAGCAGGTGCGGGTGTTCGATGACTACGGGCATCATCCGGAGGAAATCGAGACGACGTTACGGGCGTTGAAGGGACTGGCGAGGGGCCGGATGCTGGTGGCGTTCCAGCCGCATCGCTACACGCGCACTCAGCATCTGCTGGGCAAGTTCGCCACGGCGTTCAAGCGGGCGGATTGCCTGTGGATCAATGAAATTTATGCCGCGAGCGAAACGCCAATCCCCGGGGTGGATGGCAAAATGCTGGCGGACACGGTGCGGCAGACGGGGCAGGTGGTGGAGTTTGCGCCGACGCTGGGTGACCTGAAAAAGCAGATTAAAGCTGTACTTCGCCCGGGTGACTTGGTTCTATTTTTAGGTGCGGGAGATATCACGAAGGCGGCGCATGAATTTGCGGCGGAATTGAAGATGGGCATGAGCGGATTTGAGTCCAGCGCATTGGATGAACTGGTGACGAAACTGTCACCGGAAACGCTGTGCCGTCGCGATGAGCCGCTGGCCAAGCGCACGACGTTGCGAGTGGGCGGCAAGGCGGACCTGTTCGTGGAACCGAAGGACGAAGCGGAGCTGGCGGAGATCGTACGGTTCTGCCAGGCGCGCAAGATGCCTTACTTCCTGCTGGGACGCGGGTCCAATCTGCTGATCCGCGATGGGGGCATCCGGGGCGTGGTGATTTCTTTGGCGCATGAGCATTTCAGTCGAATTGAGATCGCGGGATTGCGTCTGACCTGCGGGGCGGGTGCGCGGCTGAAGAATGTAGCGCAGGAAGCGAAGCGTCGGGGCATCGCGGGCATGGAATTCATGGAAGGCATCCCGGGCAATATCGGCGGCGGTTTGCGGATGAATGCCGGGGCGATGCAGTCGGAGATGTTCGCGGTGGTGGAGTCCGTGCGCTTCATGGATTGCGCGGGCAATGTCCATGAACGTCCGGCCAGTGAAGTGCCGGTGGAATACCGGCATTGCGCGCTGTTCGATGAGAACATCGCTTTGGGCGTGGTCTTGTGCGGCAAAGCGGATGAACCGGCGGCGGTGGATGCGCGGATGCAGGCTTACAGCCAGAAACGCTGGGCGTCGCAACCGGCCAAGCCAAGCGCGGGCTGCATCTTCAAAAACCCGACGGTGATCCCGGCGGGCAAACTGGTGGATGAACTGGGCTTGAAGGGCACGCGGGTGGGCGGGGCGGTGGTATCCGCTGAGCATGGCAATTTTATTGTGAACGACGGCACGGCGACGGCGAAAGACGTCCTGGCGTTGATCGAGATCATCAAACAAAAGGTGCGGCAGGCACGGGGCATCGAGATGCGCACAGAAGTGCAGATCATCGGGGAAGATTAGTATGAGCGGGAAGTTACATATCACAGTGATGCTGGGCGGACCATCCGCTGAGCGTGAAGTGTCGTTGCGCACGGGCGCGGCAGTGGCGCAATCGTTGCGCAGCTTGGGACATCAGGTGGATGAACTGGACCCGAAAGTGCCGGGCTGGAAATTGGCCGAGGGCACTCAAGTGGTCTTTCTTGCGTTGCACGGGACTTACGGCGAAGACGGCACGGTGCAGGCGGAATTGGAGAAACTCGGTGTGCCTTATACGGGATGCGGCGTGCAAGCAAGCAAGCTGGCTTTTGACAAGGTGCTGACGAAGCAACGGTGCTTGGAGACACAGGTGCCGACGGCGGCTTTTGCGGTGTTCAAGACGGCGAATGAACCGATGCCGGCGCATCTGAAACCGCCATTGGTCATCAAGCCGGTGCGGCAGGGATCAAGCGTGGGTTTGCAATTTGTAGATACGAAAGAGCAGTGGCCCGCGGCGTTGAAGGCAGCGTTGGAGCATGACACGGAAGTGCTCGCGGAAGAGCGCATCATGGGGCGCGAGACGACGGTAGGCATCTTGGGCGGACAAGTTTTGCCGGTGGTGGAAGTGCGGCCGAAGCAGGGTGCTTACGATTATACGAACAAGTATACCGCGGGGCGGACGGAGTATCTGTGCCCGGCACCGTTTGATGAGAAGACCACGAAGGCTATTCAGGCGGCAGCGCTGGGGGCATTCAACTCCATTGGTGGACGGGATTATTCGCGCGTGGATGTGATGGTGCGGGAGAATGGCGAGCCGGTGGTGCTGGAGGTGAACACGTTGCCCGGCATGACGGAGACGAGCCTGCTGCCCAAGGCGGCGGCAGCGGTTGGACTGACTTATGCGGACTTGTGCCAGCGGATGGTTGATCTGGCTCTGATGCGGAAGAAGAACTGAGGAAAAGAGGATGATGTTTTTTGGCAAGCAAACGAAGAACCGGCGGATGAAGCGCGACAACGTGCTGGAGGTCAAGCTGCGCTCCGAACAGGTGCGCAAGGAACGCTTGAAGCTCGCCAGCGGCGTGATCGTGGTCGGTATCACCCTGGTCTTGGGGACGTTGGCGATCGTCATGGGCGGCAAATGGTGCATGAACCAACTGGTTTATGAGAACAACGCATTCGCGATCAAGAC
>JAJNBN010000444.1 GCA_021156225.1 Verrucomicrobiota bacterium
GATAGCTCTCGTGCCATTTCTCGATTTTGTCCGGCGGCAGCTTGGCCACGTCCGGCGCGATGAACGGGTTGCCAGACTTCGTGCCAGTCCAGGCGCTGGTATGCACCCAGAACGGGCAGTGGGCAGAGATGCCGTCCAGCTTCATGCCGCGTTCGTCGAAAAGGGCTTGGATTTCCTTGGCTTTCAGCAGGCCACCTTTGCCATTGCCCAGCATGTAATTGCTCGGCTGCACGCCGGCCGCACCGGCGGACTTGGCGTAATCCAAAAATTGGGGAAGAGACTTCGCGCCGTGCTGGGCGCCCTCAATGCTGGGATGATAGCAGGCTTGGGCCATAAATCGTGCGTGTTATTTACGAATGGTTCGCCGTCATGAATAGCGTTGCGAAATGCGAAAGGCAAACGGAAAGCGGTGGCGGGCATAGTTTTCCCATGAATAACAAGCGATTAAGCCTGTGCCCTGGCCTCTAAACTATGACATCGGGTCCAAAGAAAGCCTGAGCAGGCCATTTTCTCGAAATTTTGTCTCCACCGGGCTCACCGGCCGCACCGAAGCTTTCTGAAAAGCTAAATTACCTGCCATATTGGCGTCATGAAGAAAGCAGAAAAGGAATGCGGCCGGGTTTCTGGAAAGGTGAAAGGAATAAGATTCCCCGTATTCATCGTTTGCACTCGGTTCGCGGGTCTTTTAGGATACCCGCTCTTTTAAGCATGAAGAATTTTTTGATCATAGTGTTGCTGATCGGTGGCGGGGTGTGGGGTTTCATGAAGTGGAAGGAAACCTCCGCCAAACAAGCAGCCTTGGACCCGATAGCGAATCGCGTCAAGACGGCCCCGGTGGAAGCGCGGGACATCAGTTTCGCCATCAACGTGGCGGGTGAGATCGGCCCGGCGGAACAAGTATCTGTGCGCCCGGAAATCAATGGCCGCATCCAGTTGATGACTGTCGATATCGGTGACCGCGTGAAGAAGGGGCAACTGCTCTTCGCCTTGGACGACAAGGACCTGCTCATCGAGATCGCCACGCGCGAGACGGAGATCGAATCGGCCAAGCTGCAACTGGACAAGGCGAAGCGCGATTTCGAGCGCGAAGAGAAGCTCTACAAGGAGAAGTTGGTGTCTCAGGAGCTTTTCGATAATTCCCGCACGGAGTATGAGCTGGCCAAGAACAACATCGAGAAGGCCCAGCGTTCACTGGAGTTATCCAAGGATCGTTACTCCAAGACGAAGATCATGGCGCCGTTTGATTGCACGGTGCTAACGCGCCCGGTATCGGCGGGCCAAGCAGTCTCTGGTTCCGCCGGGTTCAACAGCGGCACGGAAGTCATGACTATCGCGAACTTGAACGAGATGATTATTCTGGCGCACGTCAATCAGGCGGATATCACGCGCCTCAAGACGGGCATGGAAGTGGATGTGAAGGTGGAAGCCGTCAGCGGCCTCAAGGTGAAGGGTAAGGTGAACCGCATCGCGCCGCAGGCGACCATCAAGAATAACATCAAGGGCTTCGAAGTGCGCGTGCTCATCACGGAGATCGAGGACCGCATCCAGCCCGGTATGACGGCGAACTTGGCCATCCCGGTGGCTTCTGCTGCAGGGGTGTTGGCAGTGCCGTTGCCGGCCATCTTCTCCGAACAGGGTGAACGCTATGCTTATGTGGTGAAGGACAACGTGTTTGAGCAACGTCCATTACGCGTGGGCATCTCGGACTTTTTCTTTGCGGAGGTTTTGTCTGGTTTGAAAGAAGGCGAACTGGTCGCTTTGGAACAGCCGCCGGCTGGTTCAGATATCAAGAACGCGGGCATCGGCAAGGGTGACGATAAGAAGAAGAAAGAGGGTGCTGCTCCCGCCGAAAAAGCCCCGAAGAGCGGAACCTGATCAGGCTTATGGCGCTCGTCGAATTACGCAACATCCGCAAGACCTACCGCATGGGGGATGAAGAGATCCATGCGCTGGACGATGTCTCCGTGGATATCGCCGCCGGGGATTTCATGTCCATCATCGGGCCATCGGGCAGTGGCAAATCCACGCTGATGCACATCCTCGGCTGTCTGGACCAGCCGACCTCAGGCACCATCAAGTTGGACGGTGTGATGATCCATCACGCTTCGGCCCGTCAGCTCGCGCAGATCCGGAACCGCAAGATCGGCTTTGTGTTCCAGTCCTTCAATCTGCTGCCCAAGCTGAACGTGCTGCAGAACGTTGAGTTGCCCATGGTTTATTCCGGCATGGGTGGACGTGAGCGACGTGAGCGCGCCATGGAAGCGATGCGGAAGGTGAATATTGATAATCGCGCCACGCACCGGCCCTCGCAGCTTTCGGGCGGTCAGCAGCAACGCGTGGCGATCGCCCGCGCGTTGGTTAATGATCCGCGCATCATCTTTGCAGATGAACCAACGGGGAATCTGGACTCGCACACGGGCGAGATCGTGCTGGATATGTTCCATAAGTTTCATGAGGAAGGCCGCACGATCATTTTAGTGACGCATGATCCAGAAATTGCGGCTGTGACGCCGCGGCGTCTGGAGATCCGCGATGGCAAGATCGCCAAGGAAGTGGATCGCAAGCTCGCCGGCTTGGATCGCCTACCCGCCACCGAGACGAAGTGAACATTGGCAATACCATCGCCACGGGCTTCCGTGAGATCTGGGCGCACAAGTTCCGCTCCCTGCTGACGATGCTGGGAATCATCCTCGGTGTGTCCAGTCTCGTGGCCATGTCTGCCATGGTGCAGGGCTTGGAGAATGGTTTGCGCGAGGCGTTGGTTGCGATGGGGGGCTTAGAAAAGATTTTTGTGGAGCAGAATGATGAGTTGCCCGCTCATCAGCGGCATCTGATCGGCCAGGCTTCGGGAGTGACGATGCACGATGTCTATGCGCTCAAGGCCAGCGCTCCTTTGGTCAACAAGATCGTTCCTTCGGTGGATCAGTATGGGTATCGTGGGAATCTTTCGGTGACCTATCGCAACAAATCCGCACGTCCGTTCATGTTTTCGGGCACGTGGCCGGATGCCTTGACGTTGAATGAGCATGTGGTGCAGCACGGGCGCATGTTCAACGAGATCGATGACGATGAGGCCCGTAGCGTGTGCGTAATCGGCACGGGCATCCGTGACCAATTGTTCGGCGAGCTAGAAAAGATCGGCCGCGAGGTGAATCCGGTGGGGGAGATCATCAATATCAATGGCCAGCCTTTCACCATCATCGGTATGTTTCAGCATTATGAGAGCGAGCAGGCGCGCAAGGAACGCGAACTCGCCAAGCTAGCGCCGCCACCTTCGCCAGATGCCAAGAAGGCGGGGAATACTCGGAACAACAGCAACCGCTCACGCGGTGGCCATTTCGTTTTTCGCCTGAAGAACAACACCGTCTATATCCCGCTGCGCACGATGCAGGTAAAGTTTCGTTCGGCTGCCGGTGTGGGTGGCACCGCGGATTACCGGCTGACCACCTTGCAGATGAAAATTCCGCAAGTGGACCTGCTGGAGCCAGCCCTGCAACAGGTGCGCAATGTGATGCTGATGACGCATAAAGGGATTGAGGATTTCAAATTTCGCACGCAAGAGGACACGGCTGAGGAGATCACCAAGACGATCCAGAACTCGCGGGTCAGCGGCGGGCTCATCGCGGTGATCAGCTTGATCGTGGGCGGCATCGGCATCATGAACATCATGCTGGCGAGCATCTCGGAACGGATTCGCGAGATCGGCATCCGCAAGGCGCTGGGGGCGACCACACTGGATATCTTTGTGCAGATTCTCGTGGAGAGCATTGTGATTGCGATCGTGGGCGGTGCGGCGGGATTGATCGCTTCACATGGCTTGGTCTATGCCATTGCCGTTTCTACGCCTTCGGACAATTCCCCTATCATCACTGCTTCCGCGATGGCCATGGCTTTTGCGTGCAGCGCGGGTGTAGGGGTGTTGGCGGGACTGTTCCCGGCCATCAAGGCTTCACGTTTGCATCCTATCCAGGCACTCAAATACGACT
>JAJNBN010000445.1 GCA_021156225.1 Verrucomicrobiota bacterium
CAGCCAGTTCCGTCCGGGTTTGGAGCAAATTGCTTTCGGTTTCCTTCAACCTGGCTTCAAGCTCAGCAACTCGTGATTGCTCCCTCGCAACGTCATCTGCGAGGCGTTTATTCTTGCGTGTGGAGCCCTCCAGGCTGCTAAGGATTTCCGCTGCACTTTGTTCCTTTTCTTTCAGTTGGGCGGCCAGCTCGGTATTGGCCTGCTCCAACTCCGTATTTTTTGCCTGGGCCTGTTTTATCGCCTGCTGAGTGCGGCGCTGTGCTTCGCGCTGGCGTAAATCCTTTTTATCCGCAGACAAGGCAGGTGGTGAGCCGCTTACCACAGACATAGCCAGCGCGATTGCCAGACATGTTCCATACTGCTCAAGCCGGAATTTCACCAAGAGTTGCTTCATCCTAGAATCTCGCTGTAAGGTCAATTTGAAGAATGTCGATGCCGAGCTTGGGCCCGATGATTTGGTTGGCGCTGAGCCAGCGCCCCAGAACCCACACGTTATCTGCGACGGCATAAGCAGCGCCGCCAATCCACCCCTGGGCATTCGTGCCTCCCAGATAGAACTCAGAATCAGTGAATCCATCCAGCAGCGAATCGGATTCCATGCGCTTGAAAGCACCGAACACGAGCCAATCATGTCGTTTGGCTGCAAGCAATTGCCCCATGTCCTGGAGCATTGTGGTGCCGATATCCAGCCGTACCTGGTAGGCGGTATTGCCTTCCTTTCCGCTCATGTTCGCGCCGCGCGCCGCCATCTTGGCTGGATTGAAGGCAAGATTGCGCGCATAGTCGCCCATCAGACGGACGCGCACCGGATTAAACGTGGCAAGGTCCAGGCCGGCCGTCAGATTGATTTCACGAAACTCGGACGCCAGCCCGTAGACACCCCCTGCGTCCAGTCCCGCGACGGGTGGATTGTTGAGTTGTATCAGAGTATTACCCTTCTGGCGCCATTGGACGGCGGTCGGATTCAACGCGACATCGCCATTCAACTCACTGATCCGTCCGGACATGTTTTCATAGTGGTAGTAGGCAGCTGCCAACGTAAGTTTGGCTTGGGGATTCAAGTTCCATTCCAGGCCGGTCTGCCCGGCGAACAGCCACTTATCATTTTTAGCCAACTCGACTTCCTGTATCGGAAACGCTCCGGCCGTTCCGAATACGGTCAGCCGATCGTTCACCTTGGGCCTTGCCGAAGCCATTACCCCGTCGAAGTTCAAGTCGGGGTCCCAGATCATGTCAGTGCGGTAAAATGGGTTGGCCACTTTCCCACCGCTGAAAAACAGCCAGTCGTTTGGTTTGTAGCTGATATAAAGTCGGTCGAAAAACGCCGCGAATGAGCGATTGCTATTTCCCAAGGTTTGGTTTGCCGCAACCGGACCGTTTTCGCCGTTAGTCGCCAGGCGGACGCCTGCCGTCCAGTGATCGGTGAGTTTGACATCCATATTGATCCGGGCTCTTGCGCGCCAGCGTAAGCGGTCCACCTGGGTATTATCAATATCGACTCCCGCCAACCGGAAAACCCCCGGTGGGGCGTTTGCTTCCGAAAAGTCGACATTGTCGTGACGCAATCGCACATCGCCACTCCATGTAAAGCGATCCAGCCACGAAGGAAGCGGCTTCTGGTCTCCCCATTGCTCGGTTTTTGCATGCGCAATCACATCCTTCTTGATTTCCTCCCGCATTTCCTGTTTCACGAATTCAGGAACATATTGCATGCGAATGACCTTTCCATTTACGTCGGAGACGGCCAAGGGGTCTGTGGGAGCAGCGTTTGCCTGACTCTCGGCCGCTTTGGGGAGGGAATCCTCCTCTACCTGTTTCAGTAGAAGGTCGGCTTTTTCCTTGGACAGAATTCCTTCCTGTACCAGGAGCTTTACCAGCTTGGCGGTACTCGCGTCAGCGATTGTGGTGCCCGATGTCAACAGGCAAACACTGGCGAGTATTATTTTTGTTAAGAACTTGATTTTCATAATATCTTACATCTTCGTTAATTCAGACCCCGGTAGACCGGGAGGTAATTCTCAGTTTCACCGGTTGCGGCATCTGCTCGGGCGGAGGTTCGGAAAGTGACGAAATCGTGTTCAACGCTGTCTTGATCAGGCCGTCTATCTCGGCATTCCCACTGCTTCCTTCCAGTTCGAAACGATCGATTTTCCCGTTTTGTGCGATCCACACTTTCACCACGAGCCGGTAGTCACCCTTGGCGAGTTCCTTGTCCTTCGCCAACGCATTTTCTATCTGGCCTTTAAGCAGCCCGGTAAACCAGGCGAATTTGTCTTTGCCTCCGATAGTGGTGCCACCCTTATATTCATCGGTGACCGCCCCACTCTGGAAGGGACTCGGCCCGTCGCCTGCCGCGCCTTCCATCTTCAAAGTCTCAGCCGGGGGTTGGGGTGCCTCCTGTGGTTTAGGCTGCTCAACCTTCATCTCCTTTGGCTGCTCCTTGGGTTGCTCTTTAGGTGGCGGAGGCGGCGGAGGCGGAGGCGTATCCGGCATTATCTTGATGGTTGTCGCCGCTTTCTTATTGCCGGTAGTTGTCGTCATAAGGCTTTTCAAGGCGAAGCCGATAGCACCTAGAATCAGCAGCAGTCCCAACCCGAGCGCAGCATGTCGCAGCCAGGGCTTGCCGCCATTCGCTTTCCCCGCTTTGGTCTGAGGAGACATGTCTTGTACGAGCGTTCCCATCAGGTGCCGATTTTCGCCGTCACCAAACCCACGTTCTCGATCTCCATCCGCGTCACCAGATCCACCACGGAGATGACGCCCGCGTAAGGCGCTTTGGCGTCGCCCTTGATCATCACCGCGAACTTTGGGTCTCTTGCCTTGGTTGCACCGAGGTGGGTTTCCAGCTCGGCAAGGCTTACCCCGACCCCGTTCATCAACAGGCTGCCGCTTTCCTGTATCTGCACGATCTTTACCTCGTGCTGCTCCGTGCTTGGCTTGTTGGAGGGCTTGGGCAGATTCATGGTGAGGCCTTGCACGCCCGCGGTGGTCATCAGGATGAAAATCACCAGTAGTACATAGGCCAGATCCAGCATAGGCGTGATGTTGATGGTGTCGTAAGGTTGGGATTCGTCCTGTATCTGCATTATTCCGCGCCCTTTTTCGTGACCAGCCCGATCTCGGTGATCCCCAGCTTCTTGCAAATTTCCAGCACCTCGGAGATCTTGTCGTAGTGCGTTGCCGCGTCCCCTTTAAGCACCACCGGAAGCGAAGGATTGCCGCCCTTGAATTCGCTCAGGCGCTGTTCCAGCATGACCATGTCCACGGGGTAGGCATCCAGATAAACCGCGCCATCCTGCGTCACCGTGATGGCACGGGTTTGTGGCTTGGCCAGGCTCGCGGTATTGCTGGTGCGCGGCAGTTCCACCTTGACTCCCTGCACCGAAGCCGTTGTCATGATGATGAATATCACCAGCAATACGTAGGCGAGATCCAGCATGGGCGTGATGTTGATTTCGTCGTAGGGCTGGTTGTCTTCCTTGACATCTGCTGACATCGGTCTACTCCTTAGCGGCCGTACAGTTCCGCTACCCGCGTCACGAATTCGTCCACAAAGATCTGCATCTCCGTGGTGATATTCTTGATACGGCTGGCGAGGTAGTTGTAGCCAAATAGAGCGGGAATCGCGACGGCCAGCCCCGCGACCGTCGCCAGCAGAGCGGCGGCGATACCGGGGGCAATCGCATTGACGTTTACATCGCCCGCGGCGGCGATCGCCGCGAAGGTGATCATCACTCCAACCACCGTCCCGAGGAGACCAAGGAAGGGCCCGCCGGAAATCGCGATAGTGAGCAACACCATGTTCGCGTTCAGTTTTTTGTTTTCGCGAATGAGATTGGCGTCAATGGAGGCTTTGATCGCGTCTATGGACGCGCCAGTCAGATTGAGCTCGTTGCCATTGGTGTATCGTTTGCGGATTTCCTTCAATCCCGCGCCGTACAGGTGAAAGAGCGTGGAATCGGGATAAGGGTCCTTGTCGA
>JAJNBN010000446.1 GCA_021156225.1 Verrucomicrobiota bacterium
CATTCGCGATGGTTGTTCGCCCGCACCCAGCCCGGAACCGGCCGACGTCGTCCAACTCAAAAAGAAGTTGGGGCTCACCGCGCCGCTGATCGTCGGTCTGATGGGTTCACTCACGTTCAGTCCCACATTACAAATCTGTTACGGCTGGGATCTGGTCGAGGCCCTGACTCAATTGCCGGAGGATCAAGTTCAGTGTGTCATCATCGGCGATGGCAATGGTCGTGCGTGGCTGGAGGAGAAGGCGAAAGCGCTCGGTGTGTGGTCGCGCATCCGTTTCTGCGGGCGTATTCCGTATGCGGAAGTGCCGCTCTATCTGCGTGTGCTGGATGTGGCGCTCTCCACGCAGACGAACAATCTCGCCGGCCAGGTCCGCACCACCGGCAAGCTGCCGGAATACATGGCGGCCAGTTGCTACATCCTCGCGAGCCGCGTGGGTGATGCCGAGGTGCTGCTACCGCGTGGCATGACCTTGGAATATCACGGAGCGGTCGATGCCCACTATCCCGCGCGGCTGGCTAATCGTATCCGTGAATTGATCCAGCATCCGGAACAACTACAGGAGCGAGAGACATTGCCCGCGCTGGCGCAGAAATTTTGTTCCTATGACCGTTTGGCGGAGGAATTCCGGTCGGTATTGGAAGCGACCGGGAGTGAAATCAAAAAGTGACGTGCGGCAAGCCGTTCGCGGATCACAGCAGCTTGCCGATGAGGATGAGCTGGAGGACGGTCACTAAAATCAAGATGGCCCAGACGAGTTTTTCCCGCCAGGCGAGGTTCTGACGCTTCACTTCGGAGAGCCAGCATTGAAGCTTCACGGAACCGACCTCGATGATATCGCCATTGCGCAGGCGGATCTGTTCAATCGTTTCGCCATTGACCCGCGTGGAAGCGCCTTTACCGCTCTGCAGGATAAAACCTTCCTCCGCATCAAACGTCACTTGCGCGTGTTGATCCCAAACGCCCGCTTCTTCCAGACGGATGTCCGCATTGGCCGCACGGCCGATCTGAACAGGAAAACCTTCGGCATCCCACACCGTGGCCTGACGATTCCCGGAGATGGCCCGGAATTGCAGCATTAGATGATTCGACGAGGAACAAAGATGCGGTCACCCGGATAAACCGGCAGATCCAGTTTCGAGTCTTTCTGAGCTTTCTTGCAGTCGATGATTAATTTCTTGCCATCCACCCGGGTCAGCTCGACCTTTTTCCAGTTCGCGAAATCAGTGAATCCCCCCGCCGTGGCGATGGCCTTGAGCACGGTATGTTCGCCTGAATGGACATAGCGGTTGTTGATCTTCACCTCACCGTTCACCCAGAAGAAACGATCCTCCGCCTTCACCGTCACCACGAGGGTGCGATAAAGTTTGGGCACATACGCCTTATGAACATCCGCCTGCAATTCGCCCACCGTTTTGCCTGCGGCTTTGATGGAGCCGATGTGCTTGAGCGTGATCGTCCCATCCTCCTTGATGCGCTCTTCATGAGCGTTCAAGTCGATGCCGCCCTGGAAAGAGATGGACACCTGATCGTTGACACGCAGCTTGTCGTCCGGCGGCGGCTTGCTTGCGCCGGTATCAGTGGCGGCAGCACCTCCGCTCCCGCCCGTGGCACAGCCGGGAACCGTCAGGCCCAGCACGAGCAACCAAACCCACATCATTCTCCCGCTTAAAAACAACTTAACCATACGATTCATAGACAGCCGATTTATCCCTTTTGTTGCAAGGAACTATTAATATTTTTGCTTCACGGACACTTTGTCATCATCCGTCTTCTTGGGCGCGGCCGGCTTGGCTGATTCCTTCTCTTCCATGGAATCTTCCGAGCGGGCGTAATGATTGTAGTGATAGCCGCTGTGATAGTAGTAATACGAATCCGAGGACAGATTGATATTGTTCAACACCACGCCGAGCAGGTTGCCGCCCACCTTGTCGATGGTCAGCTTGGCGCGGACAGTCATCGGCTGCGGATACTTGCGGTACTGGACCACCAGCAGGGTCATATCCATCATGCTGACCAGAATAGACGCATCGCTCACACCCAGGATCGGAGGTGAATCGAAGAACACGAAGTCATACCGCTGCTTGATGTCGTTGACGAATTCCTTCATCTGCGGCGAGTTCAGGATGCCCATGGCACTGGCTGGCAGGCGGCCGCTGGGCAGGAAGTCCAGGTTCTTCACCTGCGTCTTCTGGATGGTTTCTTCCAAGGTCCGTTGCCCCAGCAGGAAACTGGTCAGGCCGATGCTGTTGGACACGTTGAACGCCTTATGCAGGCTCGGACGGCGAAGATCGGTATCCACCAACAGGATGCGATGCCCATTTTGGGCAAAGATCGTGGCGATATTCATGATGGTGGTGGACTTGCCCTCACCCGCACCACCGCTGACCACGGTGATGGTGTTCAACCGCTCATCTTTCCGGCCAAAGAGCACATTCGTGCGCAGGACGCGATAGGCTTCCGCGTGCGGACTGTCCTCGCCCTCATCAAAGATCGGGCCGACATTCTGCGGGATGACCCCCACAACCGGTGCCTGCAAGGCCAGCTCCACGTCGTCGATCGTCTTCATGCTCGTATCGAGATACTCGACGAAGAATGCCAGACCCACACCGATGATGAAGCCCACCACGATGCCCAAGGCAATGTTCAGCGGAATATTCGGACGATACGGTTTCAAGGCCGGACTGGCTTTGTTGACATCTTCCACCATGGACAGACGCGGCAGGCTGGCCTCGAACTCTTCCAAGCGCGTCTTGAAATCAAACATCCGCTGGACCTCCTCTTTCCGTTCCAGTTTCCGTTTCACCTCAGCATAAGGGGCCGCCTTGGTCTGCATCTCCTGGTTGAACTCCGTGGCCGTTTTCACTTGGGCGGTCAATTCATCCAGTTGCGCCTTGGTGCCGGCCACTTCCGCCTGCAATCCCAGCATCGTCGCCTTTACGATGGTCTCGATCTGGGTTTTGACTTCCCCGATCGTCGCATTGAGTTTGATCGCATCCGGGTGTTCTGCCGTGACCTCCTTTAGCGTGGAGGCCATTTTCTGATCCAGTTCATCCTTGTTCTTCAGCAGGATGTTCAACTGGTCAATATACTGGAGCTGCATCAAGGTCATGGGCAGTTGCTCTGGGGGGACGGGCTTGAGTGCGTCCAGACGCGCCCGTTGTTTTTCATAATGGGTCAGCACGGTGATGCGCTCTGCGTCCATGCGGCGCAGGGTTTCCGTATCCAACCGTTGCACTGTGGTGCTCTCGCCGGAGAAATCAGTGATGCCCGCTTCCTTGCGCAACCGGTCGGCCTCTTCCGTCAATGCTTTCACCTCGTCGTCCAGCTTTTCCTTTTCTTCCTGATATTTGGCGATGCTGTTCGTGGCGTAGCGGATGACACGGTCCTGACGGATGTTGCGATAGACCTCCACGATCTTGTTGGCGATGTCAGCGGCTTCTTTGCGATCTTCGCTGATGACGCCGATCTCGATGATAGTCGTATTGCGCAGATTGCGGATCCGCAGGCGTTTGCTCAGGATGCCGAAGGTTTCCCGGGTCTCCAGCGGGCGTTCCATGCCGAACCGTTTCTGCCAGCGCTCATTCAAGTTCAGTTCCTTGTCTTCGATCACCTTGTCCAAAACTTCGGAAGACTGGATGCGCTCAAACTGGGTCTGGATGAAAAACAGATCGAAGCCCATCTGGGATTGGCGACCCAAAGGAGAGGAAACATCCGCCATGTCCTTATCCACCGCGATGCTGGCCGTACTGATATACGTCTTGGGCAACCAGAAGGTGATGACGGTGGTCGTCGTCACGATCAAAAGGAAAACCACCATGATCAACACCTTGCGGACCCGGAGGATGCGCCAGTAATCCAGAAAGTGCAGTTGAGCCTCGTTATCCTTGGGCGGGGGCAGATTGGGAACGGCTTCCATAATATGAATAAAAAGGGGGAGGCTGGTGTGCAACCAGCCTCC
>JAJNBN010000447.1 GCA_021156225.1 Verrucomicrobiota bacterium
TGCTGATGCACCAGCGGCAAAACCTCCCTGATCACGTCAAACTTCTTCGCGTCATTCAGCGACCCATCATCCGCCGCGATAAACATATCACCCTGCTTCGCCACGCGGATCTGGCTCAAGAGCGTGCCCGTGCCGCCGAACTGCAACTGCACCTCCACACCTTCTTCCGCTTGAAATTGTTTGGCGATGACCTCCACCGGCTTCTTCAAGCCCGCCGCGCAATAGACCACCAGCGTTGGTCTGGTTGCCGAATTCTGCGAAGCAATCGGCGTGCTCTTGCGTTGAAATAACGAAACCGCCACCAACGCCGCCCCCAGCAATAATAGTATGCCAGCCAATCTCTTCATCGGCGTGCCTGGCCTCCAAACCAGAAAAAGATGCCCGCCGCGACCAAGACGGCAATCCCTCCGATCATCGTCCAGTTGATGGAACTGGGACCCGAGAGATGCATCTCACCCTTGCTCGCAACCTTTGTCGCCGAAGTTGCAGAGGCTTTTGCACCCCCCTCGATCTTCACCGTCTCCGGTTCCGCCACCTTCTCCGGCACAGCGGTGTTCGCCACCGTATCCCCGCTCGCCGCTGCCAGCTTGTCCGCCTTGTCCAACGCCGCCTCCCAATCTGCGCTCAAGAGCAAATCCCAGCCCGGGTTCAAGTTCTTTACCTGACACGAGCACGCTCCCAACAAGAACAGGCACACCTCCTCCACCTGCTCATCGCCAAAACCAGCCACCGGCCAGGAACCTAACACCCGTCCACGCCCGAAAACCGCCGCCAGCCAGGCACCCTTGGTCATTTCTTCCTTCGCTTTCACCCCGGCCAGCGTCTTCAGAAACAATCCTTCCGCTGCCGCTGACTTGGCCACCCGCAACACATTGAACTTCACTTGCAGCTTCGGACCTGTTCCCAGCTTGCTCGTCGGATCGGTCGGATCGATGTGCGGCAACTGCGCCACGTTCTCCAGATAGCGCAACCGTTTTTCCAACTTGGCCACCGACGCATCATCCGCTGCCTGGTCACCAGATTCCACGAAGAGCCAGACAGCCGAAGCACCCGCAAGGATCTGCTCCACCATCTGCTGCCGCACCGGAGATTGGATGAATTGCCCCAGCACCTCGGCATTCAACGTCCCGCTCCAAGCTTCCTGACGTTGCCCGTCCTTGCCCGGCGGAAACAGCAAACGCGACGGACCCGCTACCTCAGCCGCCAAACGTGTGGCCTCAATGTTGTAAGGGGAACTGGTCCCCAGATTCCGGAGGAACTTTGCCACCGCCTCATCTTTCGCATCCGCCGCTGAGACCTCCAACCGGTAAGCATCCGCCGACCACCGGTCCAACGCATAGCGAAACACCGGAATGGAACAGGCGGAGGAACGCTGCGCACCCAGTGAGAGCAGCGTGATCACCATTGCCAATGTCCAATAACGTAGGGAACAGACCATAGTCATCACTTCTTCCCGTAGCACGCTACTTTCCCGTCCACCGTCGCCACATACAAGCGTCCTTGCGCGATGGCCATGCCGTCCCACACCGGCGGGCTCTTCAGCACGAACTCGCTCTGCATCTTGCCCGTCTCCTTGTTCACCAGCCACATCTTCGCGCCGCGCTTGCCGTCCAAGGCAGCATCCTGCTCCTCGAGTTCTTTGTAAATGGCCTGGTCCTTTTGCGTCATGCGCTCAAAGGCATATTCCTCATCTATCGAGTCCGGCGGACCGGAAATGAATACTCCATTGCCCGCCATCGCCATCGCCCGCGTGATGATCGGCACCGTGTTCGCCCAGTTGTGTTCCACGAAGGAACCTTTGTTCGCCTGCGCCGCATTACCCGGTGTCGGGGCGATGACCGAGGGCGCCGTGCCCGTCTTGCGGAACCACAACGCCACGCCCACCTTGCCCTTGCCGTTCTCCACGCCGGAGAGCACGCCATTGATGCCGTTGCCGGAATCATCGCGCACGTCCCCGCTATCGAACGAAGCCAGCACGATGGCATCCTTCTCACCGCGTTTCGGGAACACAGCCGAGTTCGCATGCGAGATGATCTCACCTTCATCCAAGGCCCGGTAATACAGCGCGAACTGGTCCAGCATGCCCGTGTAAGGCGCACCTTTGCCGAACTCCGTCACGCGCGAGTTGCCGCTCGTGCCGAGTTGCAGACCTTGCGCCGGCTTTTTGGACATCAGACCGGTGCCCTTGGCGCTCGCCGCCAGTTGACCATCGATATAAAGGAGCAAGCGCTTGTCTGCCGTCAACACTCCGGCGATATGATGCCAGCCATCATCCAAGGGCCGCGCCGATTGCGCGACCGTCTCAGTGCGATCAACGCGCGTGGCAAAAGCGGGCCGCCCATCTTCCAACGCCAGTGCATAACCAACAATGGCACCACCATGCGCTGCGATGACACCATCACGCCCGTCCGGCATGATCCACGCTTCCATCGTGATCGCTTTGTTCGAGGGATCAAGCTTCGGACTGTCCTCGAATTTCACATTCGGCGTCGCCACCGGTGCCGCCGGAGTGGCCGCGGCTTTACCTTTCTCACCCGCCTTGGCCTTCTTTTTTTGCCCACCCGTTACCGCTGGCACCACCGCCACATCCGGGGCCTCTTTGCTCGCCGAGAAGAGCTGATGCTCCATCGTGGTCGTCCACTTATAATATTGCGGCTGACGACCGAACCCATACACATTCTTCTCATCGAACACCAGGATGCGACCCGAGGGCGTGTACTTACCCGCCTGATAGTAACCATTGTGCCCGCCCGCGAAGCTCTTGCCATACACCCAGTAGCTGCGGTGGAACCACGAATCATCCAAAAAGCCCATCGGTGCGAAGATGTGCGCACCTTCGCCCTTCTGGCCCCCGCCCTGTTCCGCCGCATTGCCCGAGAGCGGCCCGATATCGATCCGCTTGCCCGTGGCTTCGATCTTCTGCGAGCGCAGATACATATACTTGCCATCCGTCGAGAGGATGTCGTTCAGGCCCACCGGCATCTGCAAGGTCTTCACCTGCTCCTGCAAGTCTTTGCCCGTGTCCGGATTCTTGTCGTCATAAACGACCTCCGCGATCTTCTTGCCCGTTAGCGCATCCAGCCGGATGAAGTGCAATCCACCATCGAGAAATACTGAACGTCCCGCGACCAGGTTCACCGTGCCCTGATCCACCAGCACGCTGCCGTGCACCGGCCACACGCTCTCCACCTGCTCAAACGCCGCATGACGACGATCGCTCGGCGCCGCGTGATAGCTCCAGATGAGCGCGCCATCACTGGCCCGCACGCAATACACTTTACCGTCCTTGCCGCCAAAGAACACGCGCCCCTTCCAATACGTCGGCGGTGAATCTACGCGGCCACCTGCGATGAACTGCCAGATCGCCTTGCCCGTGACCGCATCCAGCGCATGCACTGTATGCGCATCGATCTGTGAAACGAACACCTTGCCATCCGCGATGCTCAACGCGCTCAGCGGCCCCGGCAGGTCCACTTCCCACGCCTGGCCCAGATCTTTCGTCAGCGGCTGATCGGTAAATCCACTTCGCGCATTGTCATGCCGATAAGTCGGCCAGTCGTTCTTGTCCGCCTCGCTCTCCTTCAGGGATTGAGCATAGGCCGGACCTTTCACCAGCCGCACTTCGTCGGCCAGCGGCTTCGGATGCGGTGAGCCGGCCCCCGTCAATGCGTTCATGCCATCCAGTTTCGCTTCCGGATAGCAGGCGCAGTTATGTGGTCCGGCATAGGTGAGACCATTGGCCGGAATCACGCCGTAAAGGCACGCCGCACGCACCCAGTGATTGATATCCCAATGCTTCGCATTGATGTCCACGAACTCGATGCCCGTGCGCGATGGCATCAGGAAACGTTCCGTGCCCTTCGCGATGTAGCAGCGGTGATGGAACCAATACGTGTCGATGTCCGGCGGGAACTCCACCTTCACTTCGCCCGTTCGCGGATCACGTCCTTTG
>JAJNBN010000448.1 GCA_021156225.1 Verrucomicrobiota bacterium
GAATTGGTGCCTGGCGGCGACCATGCTTGGCCGATCCGTCTCAACCGGATCGAGGTGCCACCAAGCTGCGCCAGCTCACCATTAGTCACGTGATGGACCGTGAAATTGATGATCTCCACGGAACTGGGTTGCGTGACCGGATACTCCAGGCGCACTTTCCCCAAATTCGTAGTGATGGTGAGGTTCGTGATCGGAGACGCGTTGGTGACAAGCATCGCGACTCGCGGCGGGTTCAGCTTGCGCTGATAGTCACTCGATTTCCGCACCACAGCCGCCGGACTGTAGTAAGCCGGGCGCGTGGTCAGCACCAGATACACGCCGACGCCCGCCACGATCAATAACACCAACCAGCAAACCCGCCAAAGCCAGCGATACTTGTGGGCAGTCGTAGAGATTGTGGCAGCATTGTCCATGGGCAGCGGACAGTGTGCGGAAACTCAAGCGGGTTTCAAGACGCGGATTGTTCCTGAATAGGAACGGGGAAGCGCGCCGCTCACGATTGCTTGCCGTCTTTGCGGCGATCTTCGAAGTGCTTGCGAAGGTCTTCGCGCAACTTGTCGAATTCTACTTTCTGCTCCGGGGTAAGTTCCTTTTCCACTTCCACGTTCACCCGCCGCACGGCATCGAGGATGTCGCGCAACGCGGCGCGGCGTACCGCGCGAAAATCTTCACCGGCCAGCTCAAAGGCAGGCTTGAGTCTCTGTTCTTGCTCCGGAGTGAGCTTCAGCCGCTTCTTGTAGAGCTGATAGGTGGCGCGTTGCCAATTGTCATTCTCATCCGCCTTCTTTTTGACGATGGCGATCGTGAGCACCGCCCCCGTCACCACGCCCACGACGAACAGCGCGGCCAGCAAAGCGGCGATCTTCCAATGACGCAAAAAACTCATGGCTCAAATACCACGCCCAAAGCGCTGTCTGTCATCTGCACCACATCCGGCTGGTCCGCAGCGATCACGTTGTAGCTGAACCCCGCCGTCACCAGCAGGATGGCGAAGGCCACGCCGAGAAAGCGCAAGGAGAGCCGCTCCCAGATGGCCTCCAGCGAAGGTGCAACGGCCGTCTTGGGCCAGTTCGCCACCACGCGCGTGGCAAAGCCCAAGGGCATCTCCGGCTCCGCACCTTTCGGCGCCTGTCGGGCCAGCTTCACCAGCTTGTCCCAGTTCTGTTGTTCTGCACTCATGACTTCGTTTTCTTGCCGCGTTCCAATTCCACCAGATGCTGCCGCAACTTCGCCCGCGCGCGAAAGGCCCGCACTTTTATCAGCGAGGCGCCCCAGCCGGTCAATTGCTGGATTTCCGCCACCGTCTTCTCTTCCAGGTCCAGCAACTGGATGACCATCCGGTCTTCCGCACTCAGGCAGTCCAGCAACTTGCCCACCAGTTCATTCGCGGCCATGGCGTGCGCCGGATGCGGCTCATTCTCGGTTTGGATCACCGCGTCCAGCACCTCAGCTTCGGTCTCGTTCAGGTCCGCCCAGCGCACTTCCGGCCGCCGCTTGTGGAAGCGCAGGGCATCAAGACACGTACTGACCGCCACCCGCGAGACCCAGTGCTCGAAGGGCACCGCGCCCCGATACTGGTCCAGATTCGCAAAGATCTTGAGAAAGATCTCTTGCGCCAAGTCCTCTTCGGTCACCCGGCGGGGCAGATGCGCGCGCACAATCTTGATCACCAAGGGATAAAGGTGCGCGACCAGTTGCCGCGCCGCGTCTTCATCCCGCGCCCGCACGCGGGTCAGGCAGGCCGCCATATCTAGCGTCTCATCAGCCATATGCGACCTGTCCACAACATCTGCCCATAAGAGATGACGTCTAGCCAGCGGGACGGTTACGAGAATATTTTGATGGAAAATGCCGCCCGGTCAACGGAGGGGTGCCGCGCCATCCATTGATAAAACGCCCCAGAGCGGGAAAAGGTTCGCCAATCTGCGGAGCGCTTGCTTTTCCTGCCCTTGCTGTCAGCCTTTTGCCAGACTGATCGACTTGCCGACTAAACATCAACCAGAGGGAATGATATGTCCTGCCTGTCTGCAACGCAGCTTTCTTTCGGCCGTTTTCTTTTGTGCCTGATTGTCTTGGTGGCGATGTTGCCTGGCCGGCTGGTGGCCCAAGGCTTCAAACCGGGAGAAGTGATCGAATACAAAGATTCCAGCACTTACCCCGAAACTTGGGAACGTGGTGTCATCATCCGTGAAATCGAAGGCGGGAAGCAGTATCTAATCCGGCAGAAGCCCAGTCAGTTCTTTCCTGAAGGTTTTGAGCGGGCCTATAGTACGGCTAAACTGCGACCGGTGAAAGCCGGGGCTGCGCCCACCCCAACGCCACCGGCCAACCCGCCAACGCCCGCCAAAACACCGGTGCCGCCCACCACGACTCCGGCGAACAACCCCCCAGCCGCAGAAAATGCTCCGCCGCCAGCTCCACAGGAAGTGCCAGTGCCGGCAGGCCAAGGCCTGCTTACCAAGGCCCAGGTCATCGGTTTCGCCAAACAGATCTTTGGAGAAGGAAACGCCTTCGCCCATCCCCGGCGCGAGGCGTTGCTGGATCAGATCCGCGACCTCATCAAGACCCGGGGGGTGGACTTCCCCTTGGATAGCGAGTTCCGGAACCAGATGAATGCCCAAGGCACGTACTCCGTACATATCGGCTCGGCAGTGGAAACGAATTATGGTCCGCCCCCGAAGCTGGAAGATTATTATGGCACCTTTCACCTGCGCGCGGCCAATCGCGGCAGCAAATCCGAGAAGCGGGAAGGCAGCCGCGTCATCGTCACCACCACGGACTCCCAGCACGAATCCGGCGCGCTCACCATCAATCCGGACGGCACCTATGTGTGGAAACCCTTCCGCGATGAGCCGCCCGCCAAGTGGCTGAAAGGCAAGTGGCGCGTGATGAAACCGGAGGAGATGCACAAGTGGGAGGGCGGACCCGCGCTCTGGCTGGAGAAGGCCAGGCAAGGTGAAGATTATACGATGCGCATGGGCCGCGTAGCGGGCTGGCCCGGTTCGATCGAAGTCGGCATGGGCATCGGCCGCACCCCGGTGGAATACGGACGACGGCATTGAATGCGAAAAGAAAAAGACGGCTGCAGATGGACTCCAGTTATTATACGGATGCTCCGCTCCGGCTTGCGGATTTGAGAGCCGCACGGCTCTGTTGCTGATAGCGGACCAAGCTGAAGAGCATCATACCGATGCCCAATATCAGAAGGTATTCCGTCATCAACAAACCGATGAATCCAAGCGCCAGCCCTAGGCCTAGAAATACCTGTCCGGAAGTGTACGACGGCACCTGACATTCGCGACAGCTCAGTTCTTTGACCAACCCCCACTTGAGCCTGACACCGCAATCGGCAATACGCAGCCCTTTCCCGCACTTCGGGCAGAAGCGCTCATCAACACTCTCGTTGCTTAGCTCAAACGATTTCATGGGTTCTTGGCCAGTTCCGCCACCCACCGCCTATATTTTCGCCACGCCCGATATTGGCGAATGAATCGGATAGTGCCGAATATGAGGAGCCCTCCGGCGATGGCGGTAAAAGGACGGTCCAGTGCGATGACAAACCAGCTAAATAAGACCAGTATCACTGCGATCACCAGAAACACCCCACCTGAATATTCCGTCGGGACATGACAATCCTTGCACTTCAACTGCATGACGAATCCATACTTCGTCTGTTTCTCACAGTCGGAATCCCTCAGCGCTTTTCCGCATCTCGGACAGAACCGGTCATGCATAGGATGGCTTGATTCAAGATGTCACAAACAAGGCCGATTCGCACGAAATAAAGTGCGTTTTCTGCACGGGCAATTTGCTTTTCCCCGATCCTGACCAACTTTATGAGCCTATGTCCCAGGCATCCACATTAGCCCGACCCGGTGACGAACCCCGTGTCTTCAAGGGGGAGCATGCCACCCTTAGTATCCTGCGTCCTGCCACCGGCGTGGTGGTCCT